>DATLKM010000388.1:0-8136 GCA_035538435.1 Binatia bacterium | reverse complement strand
GGACGGCGTGCGGAAACAGAACGGTATCGCGCACGGGGAGCACGGGCAAGGCCCGTACATCGTTGGATTCAGGCTGCTTAACAGCTTGCTCGGAAAGCGGTTGCTGGCTCATTGGCTCTCCTTGAGTGAAACTCACTCAATGTTAGATGAAGCTTAACGGCAAAGGGTGCAGTAGTGAACGTTTGAGGGTGCCGGATACGTATTGTATCGGCAATTTGAGCCAGCGCAATGATTTCGGAGTTTCAAGGGCGAACGGGGAGGAGTGGCTAAGATTCGCGTCCGCTTCGAAGACGATCAGAAGGCGTCGCTTCTGTGGGCACTCCCGACCGCGGTTGCCCCACCCTTCCCGCGCTCTTTGCGGGAGGGTGGGCCTTTCCCACCGACGGAGAGCGATCCCCAGGTTTTTCCCGCTTCCGCGCCGTCCACTCGGACTCGATTTCCACGGCGCCCTCGATTCCGGACTGGCTTGACAGGCGTGCGGCAAGGGTGACTCGCGCAAGAGCCCACCCTGTCGCAAAAAGCGCGACACGGGTGGGGCAACCGCGCGCGCGCGCAACCGCCATTTTGGGAATCAGGAAGGGATGGGCCAGCCCGCCTACCGTGCAGGATGTTTATTTGCGAATCATCGTTCATGCCAACGAGCACATGGGGCAGTTGGTGGGCTACGCGCGCATGACGGGAGTGGTGCCGCCATGGGCGAACTAGAGCCGCCTGTCACAGTTGCAAGAACCTTCATCTTGTTTGCAACCGTCCGAACGAGGTAAGCTGGCTGGCGCCTTTCCTTCCGTGATGAACCAGTCTGAGCCGCCCTGGCTTAAAGGAGTTCGCGATGAGAGCAAATCAGCCCACACGCCTGAATAAATTCTTCCGTTACGTAAACCTTGCCGCACTGCTGGCGGCGGCCGTTGGCGCTCTTACCGCCAACGCTTTGAGCCAGACCGAGCAGGTCCTTTACAGCTTTGTGCCGCGCTCGGGAGGATACCCGCAGGGCGGGGTGGTCATCGACAGCCAGGGCAACCTTTACGGCACCAACGAGAGCGGCGACCAGGGTTACGGATTTGGGGCGGTTTTCGAATTGACGCCGGCAACGGGCGGGGGGTGGACGGAAACGCCGATCTTAACCTTTCATAAGTCGAGCACCGGTACGAACCCGGCTGCCGGGTTGGCGTGGTCGGCCTCGGGCAACCTTCTTTACGGCACGACGATGATGGGCGGCGAGGGCAATAACGTTTGCATTCAGGGATGCGGAACGGTATATCAGCTGGCGAAAAATTCCGGCGGAACGTGGGGGGAGACGGTGATCCACGAATTTGCCGGCGGAGTGGATGGCCTGGATCCAATTGGGGGCGTCGTTACAGAACCCGGCGCAATCGTTTATGGTACGACCGCTTACGGAGGCAAGAACAACTGCGGCGTGGTTTTTAAATTGGAGCCGGCGCAGAATTGGCACGAAACGATTCTTCACACCTTCACCTGCGGCGTGGATGGAGCCGTGCCTTCGGCGTCGCTGGTGATGGATGCGACGGGAAATCTGTACGGCACGACTTATGCGGGCGGCAATACGAGCGAATGTGCGGGAACGAAAGGCTGCGGGGTGGCGTTCGAGCTTTCCCCTTCGGGCAGTGTGTGGAAGGAAACGATTCTGCATACTTTCACCGGCGGAGTCGATGGTGCGAACCCGCTTTCCAATTTGATTTTTGACGCGAGCGGCAATCTCTATGGCACGGCGTCCTCGGGGGGCGATTTGTCGGCGTGCAGCGAAGGTTGCGGCACGGTATTTGAGTTGTCGCATACCGCGCAGGGATGGAAGACGACGGTGATCCGGAGCTTTGGCGGCGGAGCGGACGGAGCCAATCCGGGAGCGGGATTGATTTTCGATGCGGCGGGTAATCTGTATGGCACAACCGTGAATGGCGGCTACGTGGGCTACACCTGCGCGGGTCGCGGTTGCGGCACGGTTTTTGAACTCTCGCCCGCCAACGGCGTCTGGGGCCTGACTTCGCTGCACGCTTTCAAGGACAACGGCGACGGGGCGTGGCCGAACGGGAATCTGGTTTTTGACAGCGCGGGAAATTTGTATGGCACGACCAGCGGAGGAGGCACGGACGCCGCCGGAACGGTGTTCGAAATTACCCCATAGTTTCGATTGGAGGTTTTTGTGAACAAACCAGCGAAGCAATCGCATCACACGCCGGAATGGTTCGAGTCGCGACTGGCCGCGTACGCGATAGCGGCAACGGCGGCCGGGGTGGGGGTAATGGCGGCTTCTGTGCCGTCGCAGGCGGAGGTGATGTTTACCCCCGCACACACCACCTTTACTTCCGGCGCGGTCTACCTCGACCTGAATCACGACGGCATCAACGATTTTGTCCTGAGCATTTACCGCTTTGGTTTCGCCGATAAGCGGTTGGTAGCTTCCGGATTGGGCCGAAATGGGGTGCTGGGCTACACCGGATCATCGTATGGTCCGCTGGCGGCCCCAGCCGGTTACGTCATCAAAGCAGGACCGTTTTTCTGGAACCGGGAAGCTCCAGCTGTAAACGTCGCCGATTCATTTGGAACAAACGCCAGCGGGCCTTTTGCCAACGCCGGGCTTTGTTTCTTCGGACTGAAGTTCAAGATCAATGGCGAAGTCCATTTTGGATGGGCGGCGGTGGTGGCTAAGGCCGGCGGCCATCGTCATGCGCCGGAGATCGAAACGTCGCTGCTTGGGTATGCCTACGAAACGGAGCCGGGCAAGGCGATCATTGCCGGCGACACGGGAAGCGGAGTCAAGGCGGAGATGTTCAGCCCGGATCCGGCGGAAGGAAGCCTTGGAACGCTGGCGCTGGGGTGGAGAGAGAGCAATGCCGCTCTACCTCGGAGGCGGGTTTCTTAAACTTCAAATTCTTAAACGTCAAATTCTTAAACGTCAAATTCTTAAACACAGAGTGCACGGGGGAACACAGAGGATTTCACGGGGGAACACTGAGGATTTCACGGGGGAACACAGAGGAGTGCATCGGGGAACCCAAAGGGAGTGCACTGCGGCTGGAAAAAGGGGACACTTTGGGGCTCACAATTTGCTTGCTAATCGAAGGGGAGGGGAGCATACTTTCGCGCCGGGGGTGCTCTCTATGCACAAAGTCTCGTTGGTTGCAGTGATTGCGCTGCTCGCAATCAGTGTAGGACACACTTCTCCGTCGGCCGACTGGTCGATCAACGCCACCGCCATTGAAGCCTGCAGCTGCCCGCATTTCTGCATCTGCTATTTCAATGCGCATCCGGCGGGGCACAACGAAAACGGAAAGACAGAACACTATTGCAAATTCAATAACGCGTACAAGGTCAACAAAGGCCATTACGGGACCACCGACCTGACCGGGGCAAAGTTCTGGCTGAACGGCGATCTGGGCGGGGACTTCTCCCAGGGCCAGATGAAGTGGGTGATAGCGACGTTCGACAAGCGCACGTCTGCCGAGCAACGGCAGGCGCTGGGCGACATCCTGGGGCATGTGTTTCCGGTGAAGTGGAGCTCGTTTCAGACGGCGGAGGGCGACATCAACTGGACGGCCGACAAGGACCACGCTCATGCCACGTTGAACGACGGAAAAACGGCAGAGATCAAGCTGACGCGCTTCCAGGGGATGACGAACGAACCGGCGGTGCTGAAGAACGTGCGCTACTGGGGTACGCCGCGGAATGATGGCTTTGTGATGATGCCGAATGAACTTGAGGCGTATCGCGAAGGACCGAACGCCTACGAGTTTAAGGGGACGAACGGGTTCATGCTGACGTTTGACATGAATTCGCAGGATTTGGCTGCCAAGGGTGGATCGACGAGCTATTGAGTTTTTTTCGCGTACCAGGGCCTCTGTTGTGGAGGCCCTTTTTTCGTGGGCTGAGCGGGCGTCAAAATCAAAAGCTTAAACACAGAGGACACGGGGGAGCACAGGGGGATCGCCCCAAGGTTATGACGAGCTTTTTTCGTGGCCAAGGGCGCCTCGGTAAGAAACCATTCAAAAGCTTAAACACGGAGGAACACCGGGGAGCACAGGGGAATCACTTCAAGAATTATTTTGCGGCGCTGGCCATTTTTACGCCGCGGGAATTGGCGGCGTAGCGCGCGATGCCGCGGTAAAGGGCTTCGGCGATGCGTTCGCGGTAGGCGTCGTCGCGGAGTTTTTGTTCGTCGGTGGGGCTGGAGACGAAGGAAACTTCGGCGAGAATTCCGGGCATGGCGGTCTCAGTAAGGACAACGTAAGAGGCTTCTTTTACGCCGCGATCGCGCAGGCCAGGATTTTGGGGAGCCAGCGATCCGTAAAGCGAACGCTGTACGCTGGCGGCGAGGCGGCGCGACTGCTCGATGCGGTCGTGCAGTTCAACCGCGGAAAGAACCGCGGGGGCGGCGGGCTTTTCGTTCCCCGCCAGTTCAAGGTCTTTGGCTGCGGGTGAAGAGAAGAAATTCGTGTAATAGGTTTCGACGCCGCGGGCGGAAGGCAGGTCGCTGTAGTTGGCGTGGACGGAGACGAACAGGTCGGCCTGCGATTGATTGGCGATGCTGGCACGTTCGTCGAGCGGAATGTAATTGTCGCCGTTGCGGGTGAGAATTATTTCCGCGCCGAGACGGCTCTCGAGCAGTTTGCCCAGACGCTGGGCGACTTCGAGGACCAGATCCTTTTCGAGCAGACCGCGGCGGCCGACGGTGCCGAGGTCCCACCCGCCGTGACCGGCATCAACCACGATGCGCATTTTGGGCACGCGCGCGCGCAGCTGCAAATCTTCGCTCGTGGGCGGCGGAATAACCAGGGCCTGCTTCTCCGCCTTGTCGCCGGGGAACAGATTCACCTGCGCCTTGGGATCGGCGCCGAGCTTGCGCACCTGAACCAGAAGCCGGTAAGGGTTAGGCTCAAGGCTGACGGAAAAATTCGCGTTGGCTTTCGTTTCCAGCACCACGCGCGTGAGTCCGGGAGTGGGTTGGGCAACGCGCACGCGGGCAAGCAGCGAGTCTCCTATTTCCAGGATCTTGCCGGCCAGCTCGGGAGCGAGTGAAGTGTCGTGCAAATCGAAGTAAATACGGTCCGGGTGGCTCAGGCGATGAGCTTCATACTGGACCTGATCTTCGAGATCGAGAACAACGGTGCTGGAATCGGCGGACGACCAGTGACGGATGCCGGTGAGGCGTGGCATTTTCGACGGGTCGAGGGGCGCGCTGTTCGATTCGGGAGCAGCCGGGGAATCGAGGTCGGATGAATTGCCGGGTGCAACGCCTGACTGAGGCCCGGTGACGTCGGGCGCGGGAATTGAAGGCGGCGCGGGCGCTTCGGTTTTCGCATCGGCCTGCGCGGCCGTTTGCGCGCGATTTTTTTCTGTCTGAATGGTTTCCGTATGAATCGTTTCCGTATGAATCATGGCGGAGCTGAGTTGCGCGTTTTTCAGCTTCCACCACAGGCCGCCGCCGAGCAGGGCCGCTAGCACAATAAGGACCAGGATAAGCACGATTCCCGGGTGGTGTTCCGATTTCGGGGCTAGCTGGGAATCTGCGAAAAGCTCAGTTGGAGTTTCGGCAGCGGTTACGGGTTCGAGAGCAACCTTGGTTTCGAGAGCTTCCGCGGGAGTTGCTGCGACCGGTGCAGGAGCTTCAGCAACTGAAGAGCTCGTGTTTGCCGGTTCGGCGGGTGGGGCGGCAAGCGCCGGGGTGAGGGACTCCGCGATCGCCGGAGCACCCGGAACGGCCGGCAGTTCGGGGGCGGTCAATTTTGTTTCGGCGGCCTGGGCTGACTCGGCGAAGCGGTCTTCGTCTTCCGGCTTGAGGGCGCCGACCACCAGCTCGGCCAGAAGCTCCAGGCTGACCACGTCACTGTCGTTGAATCCGAAAGGCTCGATGGAGAAAGCTTCGAGCAAGCCGATGACACGGCGGCGTCCGCAGAGAGGCACGGCGACCATGGAACGCGCGCCCAACTGGCGGCAAGCATACAGGTTGACGCGATCGTCGGTTTCCGTATCGTCACAGCGAATGACCTGCGCGTGGCGGAAACAAGCGCCGGAAAATGCGGAATCGCGCTGGATGCGGGCGCCAACGTCGGGCTTGATTTCACCGGCGGAGGCGCGCAAGACAATCTCTCCGCTTTCGGCCAGCGCGATGCCCAGGCCATCGGCGCCGGTGATGGCGATGGCGCGGTCGGCGACCAGTTGCAGAACTTCGTCGAGGACGAATTGTTCCTGGGGCTCGAATTCGGCCGCCGGAGCAGTTTCAAATCCCTCGTGAGGCGCGGCCAGAGCACGGCGCCGGCGAATCTGCTGATGCATGGCCGAGAAAGCCAGCAACGCCTGGAGCGCGTCGCGGCCCGGAGTCGAATCAGGCTGGTTTCGACTGTGGGAAAAACCGGAGAGCGACCACTCTGGCGAATGGCGCCACGAATGCGGAGCAGGCGGGGACAGCGCGGGGTTGAAATCAATGCCCGGTTTGGTCGAGGTGGTTGCCATTACGTTCGAAACATCCAAGCCTCACTCACTCTTTCGAGTTTGGCCACCGCCCGGGGCGACTGTCAATTGACTAATCAGCGTAGCCTCAGCGCCCGGCCGGATTTCTGCGCTTCCCTCCAATTCCGGTTTTCGCCGGGTTTATCAGTAAATTAGCGGGGTTTCATGGCTTCCGCAATGCCCCGAACGTGCCCGTTGGGGCATGATCTTTGGTAAGCGATCGAATCCGCGGGCCCTATGCGTTCCGGCTTCGAATGCAAAATTCTGCCGATCCCGGCGAGCGCGCCAAAATCGGTGTGCGGGCGCTGTTTTATACAGAAAGGGGTGTATTTACTCTGCCATTGCCTAACTGAAAAATGAAAACTATCGATCAGGTATTTCGTTGTGGGCGTGGTGTCTTCAGTCACGGAAAGGGCAACAAACGCTGACAGACGCATGAGTAATCTAGAGGCAGTGCAAAAGCGGGACGCGGCACAAGAAATGAGCCGCTGTAGTACAGGCTGCCAGGGCCTGGATGACGTCTTGGGGGGTGGATTGCCCGCCGGCCATTTTTATCTGGTGGAGGGTGAACCGGGGACGGGCAAGACGACGCTGGCGCTGCAATTTGTGGCCGACGGCATCCGGCGCGGCGAGAAGGTCCTGTACATCACGCTTTCCGAATCCGAAGAAGAGCTTCTGACAGTTGCGCGACTGCACGGGCTTGAGATCGGCGGCGCGACCATTCTTCAGGTCAGGCCGAGCGAACAGGACCTTAGGCCCGAGGGACAATATACGGTTTTTCATCCCGCGGAAGTGGAACTGCATGACCGGGTGCAAACGATTCTCACCGAGGTAGAACGGCGAAAGCCGAACCGGCTGGTCATCGACGCACTTTCGGAAGTGCGGATGCTGGCCAAGGACCCGCTCCGTTACCGCAGGCAGATCTTGTCGCTGAAAGAATACGCGCCGGAAAACTGTACGGTGGTATTGCTGGACGACCGCAGCAGCCGGTACGCCGACCTGGAACTGCACAGCATTGTGCATGGGGTGGTTTCCATGAGCCGGCTGCCCCGCGAGTATGGAAGGACAGTACGGCGGGTAGAAGTGACGAAGCTCAGAGGCTGCGCGTTCCGCGAAGGCTTCCACGATTACATGATCCGCACGGGGGGAATTGTGGTATTTCCCCGGCTGATCGCAGCGGAATATGGAGGCGGCGACGAAGATCAGATCGATGTGGGCAGCGGAATTCGCGAGCTGGACGCGTTGGTGGGCGGGGGATTGACGCGGGGCACGAGCACTCTGTTGACCGGCCCGGCGGGCTGCGGAAAAACAACGATCGCGCTGCGCTGGATGACTTCGGTCGCAGAGCGCGGCGAATCGGCAGCGATATTCATTTTTGAGGAAACCGTGCAGACGCTGCTGGGGCGGGCCAAGGGCCTGGGAATGAACATCGACCCACTCCTGCGCTCGGGAAAAATCAAGATCGAGCATATCGATCCGGCGGAAGTTTCCCCCGGCGAATTCTCCGACCTTCTCAGGCACTACGTGGAGAAAGAAAAAGTCCGCGCGGTGCTGATCGACAGCCTGAATGGTTTTCTGCAAGCGATGCCGGGGGAGCAGTTTCTGGCCCTGCATCTGCATGAACTGCTGACCTATCTGAATAACCGCGGCGTTTTGACCATGATGATTCTGGCG
>DATLKM010000387.1:0-19697 GCA_035538435.1 Binatia bacterium | reverse complement strand
AAAGATAATGCGCGGCCCGAGGCAGGCGAAGTGTACGCGGCCATGGACATGGGCTGGGCCAAGCTGGTCGGTCAGATCGCCCAGGCGTACGGAAAATAGGCACGGTCTCTCGAAAAGAATATTTCGAGAATTGACTATGGGCATTTCCGACAGCCGCGATCAAGTTGCATCGCGCGAATGCTCATCGAAGGGATGGGGGCCGAGGCTTTGCCCCGCGTCCCGTGCCCTGTGTCAAGAATTCTGCGCGAGACAGACCGCGGCTGGTGTGGGCCCGCAGCAACCAATCGGCCACAGCCTATTTTCCCAGCGCCAGGCCGCCCAGGGTTCCGGGTTGCACCGTGATCACATCCGGGCCGGTGGTCCGGCCGGCGACGATCGGTTTGCCGGAGACGGTTTCGTAAGCATATCCCGTCAGCGTGCCGCTTACGTCGTCAAATTGCCGATGATGCCCGAGCGTGACGCTGACCCTGGCCCATCCGTAGTGGACTTCTCCGTTGACGACGAACTTGAACCCCAAATATCGGTTGTTGACACCGCTACCTTCGCCAGCCCACGCGCCGATGGCCGAATACTCGCTGCCGCCCGCCTTTGGAAAAAGCTCGGCGGCCATTAAGGGCGAAGGAACGGAAAAATTTCCTTTCGGCCCGATGAGCGCGCCGGCGCGCAAAGCGGAAGCCGCGGAAAAAAAATAGTTGCTGCCCGAACTGACGCGCTTACCGGCAACCATGTTGTTTGCGTTGCGGTATCCGGATGCGGCAAGCCCTATCTCCAGTCCCGAGCTGCCCCGGTAAAACATGGTGCGCAGGATGAAATCCTTGACGCCATCGTGGTTCAGATCGAGGGTTAGGGGAACTCCGGCGTGTGTAGCCTGGTTCGTCTCGGTATAGACAATTTTCGCCTGGGACGCCCCGGCCAGCGCCAGCACGCTCACTCCGGCAGCGCTTGCCACGTGGGCGTACGCACTGAGCTGGCAGTTAAGGCCGTCGGAAATGCTGCACCTCTTGCGGGACTGGGCAACGCGCGGCATAGGTCTTCCTCTGAAGGAATTTCATTATCCGTGCGGCCCTATTTAACAGTCAACGCTCAATCGTTCCCGGCGCGAGGGCGGCAAAACAGCCTTCAGGGAGCCGAATCTTCTTCGCCCCTGCGAGTCTGCCCGGCAATCCGCAAGGAAAGGTTTAGCGGTTGTAACGTAAGTTTCACACCATCGTTATAAGCCCGTAAAGATTGCTCACTACCATTGCCGCCTAGCAACCCCACATGTCTACTCGTTCGCTAGTATTCCCACCCACCACTATGTCGCAGGACTTCACCCTGGTTGTGTGAAACAACCCCAAGGAGGAACACCGCACATGTCCCAAAAACCTCGCAGTAGATTTCGCAATCGATCCCGGACGAAAAGCCTCCGTCCGCTGGCCGGACTGATGGCCGCGGGGCTGGGCCTGCCGGCGCTCGCTGCTGCGCAGTCCCAGCTTTACTACCCGACGTACACGGTCGGTCCACAACTGAACGGCAAGTGGGTGGTCAGCAATGGCCAGATCATCAGCCCGGCCGGCACGCAAGTGAACCTCGGAATTCAAGTCCGGGCCAAGGCTGTAGCCATCAACCCCAACGATAAGACCCATACCGCCGCTGTGCTCACCATGGGCACGTATTCGTCCAACGGAAATGGGGCCATCGAGGTATTCGACACCAAGACGGGCATTGTTCTCCAGAACTACAGCCCGGCGGGTGGCAACGATTCGAGCGGCAGCTATAGCGGCATCGCTTACACCGCCGACGGGACCCATCTGGTGTTCAGCCAGGACGACAGCTTCGTCACCGTGGCCAGTGTCAACGCCCAGGGACTGTTGTCCGACGACGCCCAGATCAGCGTGCCGGCCAACAATTCCTTCATCACCTGCTTTCAGAACAGCCCCCCGGGATCCTATTTCGTGCCTTGCGGGACGTTCTATTCGCCATCGACGTCTTATCCCGGCGGCGTGGCGCTCACCAGCGACGGCAAGAGCGCATACGCACTGTTGAACCAGAACAACACGCTGACCCAGGTCAACCTGGTCTCGAACCAGCAAGGTCCGCAGATCCGGGTGGGCAACGCGCCCCACAGCATCGTGATCAACAGCGCGGGGACGACGGCCTACGTGAGCAATGAAGGCGGCCGAATCGCCACTGCCGCCGACTTCCAGATTTGGTCTGCGGGTACGGAAATCGTCGCCGATTCACTGGTGGGCGCGGCCATCACCGGCACGGTGTCTGTGGTGGACCTGGATTCCATGACGCTCACGGCCACCATCCCGACGGGCGGTTATCACCCGACCGGGATGGCGTTCTACCAGGGCAACCTGCTGGTCGCCAATACCTACAGCGACACCATCTCGGTGATCAATACGGCCAGCAATGTGGTGGAACGCACCATCAACGTTGGCTTGCCGATCGGAGTACCGGGGCAAGGCGCAGCTTATGGCGCAGCGCCGAGTTCGATCGCAGTCGACTCCAAGACAGGCACTGCCTATGTGGCTCTTTACAATGCCAATGCCATCGCGGTGGTGAACCTGGCCAGCGGCGTGAAGAATCCGGTCGAGGGCTACATTCCGGTGGCCTATGCTCCGGGCTCGGTGGCGCTGGACGCGGCGCAGAACCTGCTCATCGTGGCCAACGACAAAGGCATTGGCACGCGCAACTCGTTCGAGTGCGATTATGGGGTCTGCGATTACAACACGCACCAGGATAACGGCACGGTCAGCATCGTCAGCGTTCCGGACAGCGCAACCCTGGCGACGATGACGGCGGAGGTCAACCAAAACAATCACTGGAATCGGACTCTCAATATCGAGTCCGCCTCCGGCGGGAGCCCGAAGACCAAACCGACGGCCATCCCGGCGCGGATCGGCGATCCTTCGTTGATCAAGCACGTTTTCGTGATCGTGCGTGAAAACCGCACCTACGATCAAATCCTCGGCGACGTGAGCGCCGGCAACGGCGACGCCTCTCTGGCAGTGTTCGGCGACGGCGCCGCAGCCGGTGGCACTCCGGTCACGCCCAACGTCCACGCTCTCGTCCAGCGCTTTCCGCTGCTGGATAACTTCTACGATCCCAGCCGGCAATCGGCTGACGGTCACCAGTGGATCACGGAAGGCATGGCGCCCTACGCCGACGATATCCAATCGCCGGACTGGATCCGCAGCTACCCGGGCGGCAACGCCGGCGATGCCCTCGCCTACCAGAACAAAGGCTTCCTGTTCTCGCTGGCCGAGAATGCTGGCCTGCCGGTGAAGATGTACGGCGAATACGTTGAGGGCGATTCCTTCCTGCAACCGAACGGCTCAACCCAGGAGCCCAGCTGGAGCGAGTTCTACGCCGATTCGCAGTGCTTCGAGGGAGGGCCGAACTGCGGGCCGCCGGGAACGCAGGGGGAAACCACTCTCTACTTCCAAAACACCGTTCAGGCGGAGGCCTCGATCCCTGCCGTATCCAACCACCTGATCAAGAACTTCCCCCAGTTCGATCTGGGCATTCCCGATCAGTTCCGTGTCGATCTGTGGGTGCAGGATTTCGACAATGACGTCAAAAACAATTCGGTGCCCTCGCTGGAATTTCTGTGGGTGATGTGCGATCACACCGGCGGCCCGCCGACGGTGCAGGCCGAACAGGCCGATAATGACCTGGCCATCGGGCGCATTATCGACTACATCAGCAACAGCGGCGTGTGGTCGACTTCGGCGATCTTTATCGAAGAAGACGACGCACAGAACGGCGTTGACCACGTTGACGGCCACCGCAGTCCCGGCTACATCGTGAGCCCGTACGCGGTGCAGTACGGCCCCACCGACAGCACTTACTGGTCACAAGTCAACATGACGCGCACGATCGAGCAGATTCTCGGTCTGCCGCCCATGAACCAGTTCGACCTTACGGCCACGCCGATGAGGACGGACTTCACCAACAACCCGCCACCGGAGAACTTCCTGCCCTGGACGCACGTTCCGAACCAGATTCCGTTGAACGACGGGGTCACGGCCAGCGGAACCAACGCGAACGAGAGCCCGAAAATCAGGGCCCTGCGGCAGGGTTGGCTGGCCAAGAAGGCGGAGATTTTCGCCGGCAAGCTGACCAAACCCGACTCCGAAGACCCGGACACCGTGAACCATCTGAACTGGTACATGGCCACCGGGTTTTCGCGGCCGTATCCTGGCGAGGCAGCGGTTCGCCCCGCCAGCGAGTTCAACCGTCCCGCGCCAGCTAAAGCTGACGACGACGACTAGAACGTGTTGTGGCTGAAACGGCCCTCTCCCCGAACGGGGAGAGGGTTTTTTATTTCGCACCGCTCGCCGGGATCATTCGGGCATGACCACGGGCTTGTCTTTGGGAATGGCATCATAAACTTTTCTGTCGATGTTGAGATGAGCCATGACCAATTCCGGAGGAGTGTGCGACAACCATTCGGAGAGCGACAGGTCTTCATATTTGCCGCTCTTGAACATTTCCAGGAAGACCAGATCTTCGTCGCCGGTATTTTCAATGTAGTGGAGCAGAGTCTGCTGCACGTAGCCGACGTCTCCGGCCTGAAAATCCATGGTGCGGGCGAGGTTTCCGGTGGAAATCACGGTCTGCCTTCCCTTGCCGGCAATGAAGTACTGCCACTCGTCGGCGTTGGGGTGCCAGTGCAGCTCACGCAAGCCGCCGGGGCGAAGCGTGACCATGGCCATGGCGACATTGGTTGAAACTTTAAAGATGCTGGAATCGACAATGCGCACGTCGCCGCCTTTGGTGCGGAAAGTGGGCTGCATTTCCAGGGTGCGGAAGGCGAAGTCGTGGGGCGATTTGCCCAGGGACCCTGCGGCCGCCTTCTGATCCGACTCCAGCGATCCGGGAACCGCGGTCGGGAAGATGAACAGCTCTCTTCTGGGGACAGAGCTGAGGGAAGATTCGCCGATGCCGAAGTTTTTGGCCAGGACCTCGCGGGGAACGTGCGACATGGCGTCGCTGAGCAGAACGGTCTCCGACTCGGAGAAATTGCCGTCGTCAAAGACAAGCAGAAATTCGGTTCCATCCGGGCCGAGGCCCTGGATCGAGTGGGGAATGCCGCTGGGGAAATACCAGAGATCGTACTTTTTGGTGTCGGCGACGAAGCTTCTACCCTCGCTGTCGATGGCGGTGATCCTGGCGTTTCCGTAGAGGATGATGGCCCACTCGTCAGCGGTGTGCCAGTGCAGTTCGCGAACGCCTCCGGCAACCAGCCGCATGTTTACGCCCGCCATGGTTTTGGAAATGGGCAGTTCGCGGACCGTGACTTCGCGCGACCACCCGCCTTCGTAAACCCGCTTGTTGGCGAAAGCAAAGGGATACTTGAATGTGCGGACCAGGCTTTTGGAATCGGTGTCCGGGGGCCAGGTGGAATCGGGATTTTCCTCGTTCAGGCCATCGTTGGAAGGGCCGGGGTTGGTTTTGCTGCAGTCGTTTTTCTGGCCTTCCTGCTTCTGGCCTTCCTGGCCGATGGCGCGATTCAGTGCCAGGCTGCCGGCTACGGTGGCGAGGGCGGTGGATCCGACGCTGAGAAATCCACGACGGGAAATCTCGCTGTTGTTGCCGGGCTGCGGTTGGGATTGATTCACTGTGTCATTGTCACTCATGTCGTAGACCTCCTTATGAAGCTGGGCGTTCTTCGATTGTGGTTGAGCAACATCGGGCAGAGCGGCTGATGTCGCAGAGGAAGCGCGAAGAGAAACGAACATATACGATGCTGAAAGGCATGGGGCCTTGCCGGGAGTTGCGGGCCGGCGTGCCGGGCGGCCGCTCCTGGCGCATAATGATGCGGTCGCGTACAAAAAGTTCCTTATGAACGGCTCGGCCCACGTACTCGAACTGTTGCGCGAATACTTCCAGCAGTACGGCTATTGGACGGTGGCGTTCATGCTGCTGCTGGAGAACGCCGGACTGCCGGTCCCGGGCGAAACCACTCTGCTGTTTGCCTCGTTTCTTGCCTACTCGGAGCACCGGCTGCAGATGCCGGTCGTGATTGCGGTGGGCATAGCTGCAGCTATGACGGGCGACAACGCCGGCTACGCCATCGGATATTTCGGCGGGCGGCGTCTGGTGAACCGCTATCTTCATGTGCTGCATATTAATGATGCTGCGGTGCGGAGGGGAGAATCGTTTTTCGCCAGGCACGGCGCCTTGGCGGTTTTTGGGGGCAGATTTATCGCGGGCATACGGGTCTTAACCGGGCCGCTGGCGGGTACGCTTTGCATGCCGTGGGGGAAATTTTTTGTGTTCAATTTTCTGGGCGCCACGGCCTGGGTCCTTCTGATTGCCAGCCTGGGTTATTTTTTCGGCGGGCAGTGGGGCCGGCTTCACCACATTCTGGGGCGGGCAAATCTGGCAGTAGTTCTGGCGCTGCTCATCGTGTTTGCCATCTGGTGGTGGAAGCGAATGCGGGCGCGGGCGGCGGAAGCGAAGGCCGATCCCGAAAAACGTGCGTAGGCAAAGCGGCGCGATCGCGGCCGGGTCATGCCGTCATTATTTATTCGCAACGCGCCGGCGAATTCTGTCATCCATTCCGGTGTAGCCGCGAGCGCACTTTTCGGTCATACCTGTTTTTCGTCTCAAGGGCATGGCGTCAACTTCCCAACTTCCAACCTGGAGGCAGAACATGAGTACCAGCAAGACGACCTGGGAGCCTTACGAGGAACATGGAGAGCTCTCCACCCGCAGCAATCTTCCCGACACGGTCTTCGCTTTTCCCAAGGAGCGGAAAGAGCCGCTTACCGACGCGCAGCACGTGCGCAATGCGGTGGCGCGGTTCGATCAGGTGATCGACGTTTCCGATGAGGAAAGAGCCCTGGCGTTTGCCAACATCGAGAAAGCGGCACGGCACTACAACGTGGACCTTGCAGAAACCAATTGGCACGAACTGGGGGCCCATCCCCAGCCAAATCGCGAGAAAAGCGCCGCCAAGGCGGTGGAAACAAAACGAGAGCGCGGGGAACTGAAGAGCGCGAAGACCCGCCGGTAATGCGCCGTGCGGCGGCGGTCTCATCGCGGTTAAATGCAGCTATCCAGAGCATCCCCGCGGAGCGGATGCCAAAGTATCAGACAATACCATCGTGCAATTGTGTCAGCCGCCCAGCTTTTGTTGTCATCTAATCCACGTCTCTTCCAATCGAAAGTTAGCCGAGTTGCAGCACGCACGCGAGGATCCCGATGAGCACAAAGACCTTGACGCAACCGCATTCCACCACGGTCGTTCCCATTGCAGGCAAGCCTGCGAACATCGGCAAAGTTCTGCAATCGTACGGCATGGGAACCGTCCCGTTCGCCGGGACGGAAGACGCGCTTTACGACCGGCACCTGGTCTTTGACCGGGCGATCGACCCCATGGTTTCCAGCACGCGCGAGCGCTTTGAGGCGCTTTCCCATGCCGTGCGCGATGTGCTGGCCCAGCGCTGGGTGCAGACCAAGACGACCTATGAAGGGCAGAACGCCAAGCGCATTTACTACCTTTCCATGGAATTTCTTCTGGGACGGTCGCTGAACAATAACATTACCAACCTGTTGCTGGATCCGGAAGTGCGGGAAGCGATCGAAAAGAAAGGCGTCAATTGGAGCGGATTGATTGAAGAGGAACCGGATGCGGGACTGGGCAATGGAGGCCTGGGGCGGCTGGCCGCGTGCTTCCTGGATTCGATGGCGACGATGCAATTGCCCGGCACCGGCTACGGGCTGCGCTACGAATACGGCATGTTCCGGCAGTCGTTCGTGAACGGCTGGCAGCAGGAGAATCCGGATAACTGGCTGCGGGACGGTGATCCGTGGGAGATTTGCCGCCACCACGAAAAGGTGAACGTCAAGCTGAACGTCACGTTCAAGCTGCGCGACGGACAAGTGGAGATCATACGAGACCGTCCCTCAACGCTTTTCGGCATTCCTTATGACCGCCCCATCGTGGGCTACGGCGGGAAGACGATCAATACCCTGCGGCTGTGGGCCGCGGGGGCGGCGGATTACTTCGATTTCCAGCAATTCGGCACGGGAGATTTTGTCGGGGCGCTGGCGGGGACGCTGCAGGCCGAATCGCTGACGCGGGTGCTGTATCCGGACGACTCGACGACGGCGGGGCAGCATTTGCGTTTTGTGCAGGAATATTTTCTGGTGGCCTGTTCGCTGGCCGATCTGATCCGGCGTTTTCTGCGGCATAACAGCGATTGGGCAAAGTTGCCGGAGAAGGCGGCCATTCAGTTGAACGATACGCATCCTTCGATGGCGGTGGCTGAGCTGATGCGCATTTTACTGGACGATGCGCACCTCGGGTGGGACGAGGCCTGGGACCTGACGCGGAAGACGCTGGCCTACACCAACCACACGCTGCTGCCGGAAGCGCTGGAGAAGTGGGCGGTAAGTTCTTTCGAACTGCTTCTTCCCCGCCAGCTCGAGATCATTTATGAAATCAACCGCCGCCTGCTGGAGGATGTGCGCAAGCGCTTTCCGAACGACGAGGGGCGCGTGGAGCGGATCAGCCTGGTGGAGGAAAGCAATCCGCGGCATATCCGCATGGCGAATCTTGCCATTGTCGGGTCGCACAGCACCAACGGCGTGTCGGCGGTGCACTCCAAGTTGCTGCGGACCATGACGGTGAAAGACCTGGCTGAGATGTTTCCCGAGCGCTTCAACAACAAAACCAACGGCGTGACGCCGCGGCGGTGGCTGCTGGAATCGAACCCCAGTCTGTCGCGGGCGATTACGGCGGCGATCGGGGAAAGGTGGATCGGCGACCTGAATCAGCTTCGCGGCCTGAAACCGCTGGCCACGGACGCCGTGTTTCGGAAATCGTTTCTGGCCTCGAAACGCGAGGCCAAGGCGCGATTTGCGGACTGGCTGAAGGAGACCTCGGGACAGATTGTCGATCCCGATACGATTTTCGACTGCCAGATCAAGCGCATTCATGAATACAAGCGGCAACTGCTGAACGCATTGCGCATCATCGTGGTTTACAACCGGCTGCGGGAGAATCCAAATCTGGAGATGGTGCCGCGCACGTTCATTTTTGCCGGAAAAGCGGCGCCGGCCTACAAGCTGGCGAAACTCATCATAAAATTCATCAACAACCTGGCGGGAACCATCGACAGCGATCCGGTGGTGCGTGGCCGGATGAAAGTCGTATTTCTGCCCGAGTACAACGTATCGCTGGCCGAGAGGCTGATTCCGGCGAGCGACGTTTCGAACCAGATTTCCACCGCGGGCTATGAGGCCAGCGGAACCAGCAATATGAAATTCATGATGAACGGGGCGCTGACGGTAGGAACGCGCGACGGCGCGACGATTGAGATGGCGGAAGAAGCGGGCGAGGAAAACTTTTTTCTTTTCGGGCTGACGGTGGAGCAGGTGGAAAACAGCCGCGCCTGGTACAACCCCATGTGGCATTACGAGCACGACCCGGAGACGCGAGCGGCGCTGGACCTGATTTTCTCCGATTATTTCAGCCGCTATGAGCCGGGAGTATTCGAACCGCTGCGCGATACGCTGTTGACCTCCGGCGACCACTATATGAATCTGGCCGATCTGAAGTCGTATGTGGAAGCGCAGGAGAGCCTGGGCACGCTGTACCGCGATCCGGGAGCGTGGGCGCAAAAAGCGATCCTGAATGTGGCGAGCTCGGGAAAATTCTCCAGCGACCGCTCGATTCACGAATACACAACCGAGATCTGGAAGGTGGAACCATGCCCCATACTCTAGAAACGCGGCCGGCCATCCTGGGAGAAACAATTTCGCCGCTGGCGGGAAAACCCGCGCCCAAAGAACTGCTGATCGACGTTGCGCAGATGGAGAAAGAGTATTACCAGCGCCAGCCGGATGTGGGCGATCCGACGCAACTGGTAAGCTTCGGGACCAGCGGCCACCGCGGGTCGCCGCTGAAAGGCACGTTCAACGAGGCGCACATTCTGGCGATCACGCAGGCGATCTGCGAATACCGGCGGGGGCAAAAGATCGACGGACCGCTATATATGGGGAAGGACACGCACGCAGTTTCGGAACCGGCGCAGCGCACCGCGCTGGAAGTGCTGGCGGCGAATGGAGTGGAAACCACGATTCAGGAAAAAGATGGCGTGACTCCGACTCCCGTCATCTCGCGGGCGATCCTGGTTTACAACCGAGGGCGCAAGGACCATTTTGCCGACGGAATCGTAATTACGCCTTCGCACAACCCTCCGGAGGACGGCGGATTTAAGTACAACCCTCCGAATGGCGGGCCGGCGGACACGGAAGTGACCGGCTGGGTGCAGAACCGGGCGAACGAACTGTTGCGCGCGGGAAATGCCGGGGTCAAGCGGATTGCGTACGAGAAAGCGATTCGAGCGGGGAGTACGCGGCAGGAAGATTTTGTGGTCCCTTATGTCCGCGACCTGAGCAGCGTTGTGGACGTCGACGCCATTCGCGGGGCGCGCCTCAAACTCGGCGTAGATCCCCTGGGCGGCGCTTCCCTGCCCTATTGGGACCCGATCAATTCGATTTACGGACTTAACGTAGACGTGGTGAACCGCGTCATCGATCCCACTTTTTCGTTTATGACGGTGGACCATGACGGAAAAATCCGCATGGACTGTTCGAGCCCGTACGCGATGGCGCGGCTGGTGGGATTGAAAGATAAATTCCAGGCGGCATTCGGGAACGACACGGACGCCGACCGGCACGGGATTGTTACTCCGGTGGCCGGGCTGATGAACCCGAACCATTATCTCGCCGTCGCGATCCGCTATCTGGTGACGCACCGGGAGCAATGGAAGCAGACGGCCGCGGTGGGAAAAACCGTGGTGAGCAGCAGCATGATAGACCGCGTGGTGCAAAAACTTGGGCGCGAATTGCGCGAAGTTCCGGTTGGATTCAAGTGGTTCGTCGACGGGCTGATCGACGGTTCGTATTGTTTCGGGGGAGAAGAGAGTGCGGGAGCGAGTTTTCTTCGCCGGGACGGCAGCGTGTGGACGACCGACAAGGACGGATTGATCATGGTGCTGCTGGCGGCGGAGATCACGGCGCGAACCGGCAAGGACCCGGGGCAGCACTATCAGGAACTCACGGCGGAGTTTGGGACGCCTTATTACACGCGCATCGATGCGCCCGCCACTCCGGAGCAAAAGGCAAAACTCTCCAGGCTCTCGGCGGATTCCGTGAAGGAATCGGAACTGGCGGGGGAGGCGATCACGGCCAAGCTGACGCGCGCGCCGGGCAATCAAGCTCCCATCGGCGGATTAAAAGTTGTGGCCAAGAACGGGTGGTTCGCGGCGCGGCCCTCGGGCACGGAAAACATTTACAAAATCTACGCCGAGAGCTTCAAGAGCGCTTCCCATCTCAGCGCCATCGTGGGCGAGGCGGAGAAGATGGTAAACAACGCTTTGGGTTCCGGAGAGATGCGATGAGCCGCAATGGCGGGCGCGGCGCGGTTCCGCCATTTCCCTCGGCCTACCGCGGTTCGGGAATGCTGCTGCACGTTACGTCGTTGCCCTCACCCTATGGCGTCGGCGATCTAGGTCCGTCTGCGTTTTCGTGGATCGACGTTCTTCACAACGCGGGCCAGCGCTGGTGGCAGGTGCTGCCGCTGGGCCCGACGGGCTACGGAAATTCTCCTTATCAGCCAGTTTCGTCGTTCGCGCTGAATCCCGCGTTGATCAGCCCGGAGTCCCTGGCCGCGGAGGGCCTGCTCAAGACTGAAGAATCTCAAGGCAAGTTCCCCGCCGGCTCCGTTGATTACGACGCCGTGATTCCGTTCAAGAACAAATTGCTCGAAGCGGCGTGGACGAATTTTAAAACCGGGGCCCGAAAGGATTTGCTGCCGGCCTACGACGAATTCCGCTCACAGCAGAAACACTGGCTGGACGACTATGCGCTGTTCCAGGCGCTAAAAGAGAAACATCAGAGCGAGTATTATCTCGACTGGCCGGAAGAACTGGTGCGGCGTGAGGAGTCGGCGCTGAGCGCGGCGCGGCGCGAGTTGGCGGAGGGAATCGACCAGATTTGCTTCGGGCAGTTTCTTCTGTTCCGCCAGACCGATCAACTCAAAGAGTACGCTCACGCGAAAGGCGTGAAGCTGATCGGGGATTTGCCGTTTTTTGTTTCTCCGGATTCGAGCGACGTTTGGGCGGACCAGGAATTTTTTCTGCTGGACGAGCAGCGCCACCCGCGTTTCGTGGCGGGGGTGCCTCCGGATTATTTCAGCGCGCAGGGGCAACTGTGGGGCAATCCGGTTTACAACTGGGATGCGATGCGCGCTACGGGTTACCAGTGGTCGATTGACCGGCTGCACGCCCTGCTGGCGCATGTGGATGCGATTCGCCTGGACCACTTTCGAGGATTCGCGGCCGCGTGGCACGTACCCGAGGGCGCCCCCACAGCGCAATCGGGACAATGGGTGCCGGGACCGGGTTCCGGCTTTTTCGAGGCGGTAAAAAAAGAACTTGGCGGCCTGCCGTTTCTTGCCGAAGATCTCGGTTTTATCACTCCCGACGTTTATGCGCTGCGCGATCAATTTCAACTGCCCGGCATGCGCGTAGTGCAGTTCGCGTTCGACGGCCACGCCGACAATCCCTATCTTCCCAACAATTTTGGCGGCAACACGGTGGCCTACACGGGCACGCACGATAATCCTCCCACCCGGGAGTGGTATGAAGAATTGCCCGATGACCAGCGCCGGAACTTCTGGAATTATCTGAAGCGCGCGCCGGTCGCCGATGAAGACGCGGCGCCGATGCTCATGAACCTGGTCTGGTCGTCGGCGGCAGCCTTGGCGATTGCGCCGTTGCAGGACCTGTTGAATCTGGGAGCGGAGAGCCGGATGAACGTGCCAGGCCGGCCGAGCGGGAACTGGGGCTGGCGTTTTTCCGGCGACATGGCGTCACTTCCGGCCTTTCGATGGCTGCGGGAGCTGACGGAAATGTCGGAGCGCAGGGCGCCGGAAGCGACCGATCAGGCGACGACGGAGGAGCCTGTCAATGCCGCCGGCACAACCATAATCCAGGCCTGACGCGACCAAGAAAAGAACAAGCAGGCAGAACTCGATCGGATAAAGAGAAGCCGAGTGAAGAATTCACCTCAGAAAGCAGTGGAGGCGGTCGATCCTGTGCGTGCGGAGGGGACCGCCCAACCCGCGAAAGCCCGGACCTGGGAGCAGATCGAGGGCAGCCCCCAGCCGCCGGGAGCTACGTGGCTTGAAGAAGAACAAGCCTTCAATTTCGCGCTCTACACGGAACATGCCGACAGCGTAACGCTCCTGCTGTATGCCCCGGATGATCTGGCAACTCCGGCGTTCACCTACCGTTTCGATTTCTTGCGGAACAAGTCGGGCCGAATCTGGCACTGCCGGATTCCGGGAAAAGATATTGCCCGGTGCCGCTATTACGCGTACTCGGTATCGGGAGAAGATCCGCCGGGCGTGCACGGCTTCGATCCGCAAAAGGTGCTGCTGGATCCGTATGCGAAGGCGGTCTTCTTTCCTCCAGCGTTCGATCGCAGGCTGGCCATGCGGGAGGGATCGAATGCGGGAAGAGCGCCACTGGGCGTGCTGCGCGGCCACAGAGAAGAGTTCGACTGGGGAGGGGTTCCGCAGAAACAGCGCCATGAAGCTGACGCGATCATTTACGAGCTTCACGTAAGGGGTTTCACCAAGAATCCGAACTCGGGCGTCGACCCATCCCGGGCCGGCACTTTTGCCGGCCTGGTCGACAAGATTCCTTATCTGAAAGATCTGGGCGTGACCGTGGTCGAGCTGATGCCGATCTTCCAGCGCGATCCGCAGGAAGGCGATTATTGGGGCTACATGCCGCTGAACTTTTTTTGTCCCCACGAGCAATACTGCGGCGACCACAGCGATGACGCGCAGCACGTTGAATTCAAGAACATGGTGAGGGCGTTTCATGAGGCGCGCATCGGCATCGTGCTCGACGTGGTCTACAACCACACCTGCGAAGGAGATCATCGAGGGCCGATCTACAGTTACAAAGGTTTGGGCAGCGCGGGCTATTACATGATGACCGGCGACCCGGCCAACCCGTACGCCAATTACTCGGGTACGGGCAACACTTTGAATTTCGGCAGAAGCCACGTACGCAAGCTGGTGACCGAGAGTTTGCGTTACTGGAACGAAGAGATGCATGTCGACGGCTTCCGCTTCGACCTGGCCTCGGTGTTCAGCCGCAATGCCGATGGATCGTTGAACTGGGGGCACGCTCCCATTTTTGCCGAGATCGCCTCCGATCCGGTGCTGGGCCCGTTGCGGCTGATCGCCGAACCGTGGGACACGGGCGCCTTTCAACTGGGCCGGGGGTTTCCCGGCATGACCTGGCTGCAATGGAACGGAAGGTACCGCGATGACGTGCGGCGGTTTGTGAAGGGCGACCCGGGGATGGTCCCCGACCTGATGCGGCGGATTTATGGAAGTGACGACTTCTTCCCCGACAGCCTGGACGAGACCTATCACGCCTTTCAAAGCATCAACTACGTGACCTCGCACGACGGTTTCACGCTCTACGATCTGGTGGCGTACAACGAAAAACACAATTTGGCCAACGGCCAAAATAATCAGGACGGGATGAACCAGAATTACAGCTGGAATTGCGGATACGAGGGAGATGCGGGCGCTCCCGCGGAAGTGCTGGGCCTGCGCCGCAAGCAGGTGAAGAACTTCTTCTGCTTGCTCATGCTCTCGAACGGAATCCCCATGTTCCGGGCGGGAGATGAATTCCTGAATACGCAGTACGGCAACAACAATCCCTACAACCAGGACAATACGACAGGATGGCTCGACTGGTCCCAGCTTCAGACAAACCAGGATATTTTTCGATTCTTCAAGAGCATGATTGCCTTCCGCAAGGGCCACCCGACCTTGAGCCGGAGCCGCTTTTGGCGGGAAGACGTGACGTGGTACGGGACCGGCGTGACCGCGGATTTATCCCGCGACTCACACAGCCTGGCGTTCTGTCTGCACGGCGCGTCGCAGGGAGATCGGGACATTTACGTAATGATCAACGCCTACTGGGAGAACCTGGAGTTTCACATTCAGGAGGGCACGGCGCAGGAGTGGACAAGAGTAGTCGACACAGCTTTGCCCGCGCCAAACGATTTTACGGATTCCGATGATCCCCTGCAGAGGGAGAGCTATCCCGTGGCGGCGAGATCCGTGGTGGTGTTGATTCGGCGGAGTTAGCCAGCGGCCGGCGGCTTGCCAAAGCGAGAGCCTGCTTCATGGATTTGCGGTCTCCAGGAGATCGGCTGGAACCCGGCGCCGGTCAGGTCTGAAGGAAGCGGCTGAGTTCGGCCACCAGCATGGCGGAGTCGACCGGCTTCGGCAGGTATCCGTTGAAACCGGAGCCGAGAATATGCTCACGGTCGCCGCGCATGGCATAGGCTGTGACGGCGATGACCGGCAGTTGCGCCAAGGCCGGGTCCTGACGAATTTTCGCGATGGTGGCGAAGCCGTCGAGCACCGGCATGTCGAGGTCCAGAAGAACGATGTCGGGGCGGGTTTGGGCGATCAGGTCGAGGGCCTGTTGTCCGTCACCGGCTTCGGTAACGTGATATTGGCGGAACTCCAGCAACTCGCGCAGGAGTTCGCGATTGATGGCATTATCTTCGGCAACCAGGATTTTTCTCACTTGCCCCCCGCAGAAGCATGCAAGGCCCGGCCGGCGACGCCGCGCCTGATTTCGTGAAGCAATTGTTCGCGCCATGCGCCATTTTTGGGCAGCAGGCCCTGGGTGTCGCGGCGGAGCGCGGCGATTTCTTTTTCACTTAAATTCTTGGCGGTCATGACCACGATGGGGAGATTCTTGAGCGCCGGCGTCTGACGAACGTGCTGAATGACCTGAAAGCCATCCATTTCCGGCATGAGCAGATCGAGCAGAACAGCGCCTACGACTTTGTTGGAAAGAATTTCAAGGGCACGCGCGCCGCTGCGCGCGCATTGCGTTTCGTAACCTGCGCTGCGAAGCGTCTCTTCCGCCAGTTCGAGCGATTCGGAATCGTCATCCACGATAAGGATGGTTGCATCGTCATCGGCGGTGGGGGAGACGTGAAGGCGAATTGAGTGGAGAAGATCGGCTTTCCTAACCGGTTTGACCAGGTATTCGGCCGCACCCAAAGCGAAACATACATTTTCCTGATCGAGAACGGAAAGGACGATGATGGGAATATTGGCCGTGTCGGGGCGGCTCTTGAAGGCGACCAGAGTGTCCAGCCCGTTGGCGTTCGGCATCAAGACATCGAGAGTAATCACGTCGGGCCGTACCTGCTGCGCCATTCTTACCGCTTCGCGACCCGATGACGCCACGGCGACCCGGTAGTCGGACTGAAGATAGCTGGCCAGGAGTTCGCGGGCGGGAGCCTCGTCGTCGACGATCAAGACTAACGGGGTGAGACGATCGGAATGAGAAACGGCGTGAACGGGCAAAAGCGCGGCATCGTTTTCGACAGCCAGGTGACGAGCGTGGGGCAGCGTGAAAGCGAAGCGCGAACCCTTCCCCACTTCACTTTGAAGGGAGATGCGGCCGCCCTGTTGCTCGACAAGTTTCTTGGTGATGGCGAGCCCCAGGCCGGTTCCGTTCTTGCGCGCCTCCGCGCCGGCCTCGAGCTGGCGGAATTCCATAAACACGGTGGACTGATCTTCGGGGGCGATTCCGATGCCGGTGTCGGCGACCGAAACGGAAACAAGATCGCGCTCGGCCACGCACTCGACTGAAATGTTCCCACCCGCGGGAGTGAATTTCACGGCGTTGCTGAGCAGGTTGTACATGATCTGTTTAAAGCGGTCGCGATCGGCATGGACGTTGAATTCGGTCGAACTGCCGGTTTGAATCCTGATGTTCTTCTTGATGGCGAGCGGCGCAATCACCGATAAAACTTCCGGCAGGGCATCGGCAATCGAGAAATTTTCCAGATGGAACTCGAGCAGACCGGCTTCGATTTTCGAAAGATCCAAAATGTCGTTGATGAGACGAAGCAGATGAGCCGAACCCTGCTTGATGTGACCGACGAAGCGCTTCTGTTTCGGGTTCAGGGAGCCGGCTGTCTCTTCGGCGAGGAGATCGGAAAAACCAACGATGGCATTCAGGGGAGTGCGCAGCTCATGGCTCATGTTGGCCAGGAACTTGCTTTTCAAATTTGTAGCGCGTTCGATTTCGCGGTTGCGCAAGTCGAGTTCGCGATTGCCCACGGCGAGATCGTCCGCGAATTTACGCAGCTTCTGTTCTCCTTTTTTCCGGTCGGTAATGTCGCGGGCGACGGCGTAGATGAGTTCCTGATCGGGCACGGAAACGGCGTTCCACAGCAGCCACTTGTAGCTGCCATCGCGACATATGTAACGGTTTTCAAACCCGAAGGTGATTTCGCCCTGGCGCAGTTCGTCATGCTCAGCCCTGGTGGCGAGGCGATCCTCGGGATGGATGAATTCGGAATACGGCTTGCTCAATAATTCAGCGGCAGTAAAGCCGAGGGTCTTTTCGAACGCGGGATTCAATGTCTTGAAATAGCCGTCGAATCCGGCGGTGCAAAACATGTCGATGGAGAGATTCAGGAAGCGATTGCCGCTATCCAACTGGGAATAAAGGGACGCCATCACGGCGCCCATGGCGAAACCAATCAGCAGGAACAGCAGGCCGATGAGCCAGGCGCGGCGTTCGAAAGCCCAAATCGTGAGGGCCAATAACAGCAGGGTGAGCAGTAACACGCAAAGCGGGAGGCGGCCCTTCCGCGCCCAGGCGACGAGTTTGTGCGGCTTCATCATTTGCGCCTTAGCGGATTGCGGTGGAAGGGCTGACCGGCTCCAAAGATCAGGGAGCCAGAGGCGGGCAGGCCAACCAGGACGAGATCGACCGCCCGGGCTGGTTCTGGGAGAGCGGAAGATCCATCCGGCACGACGAGAACTAGAACGCGCTGCCACAAGAAAGATTGCGGGGGCAGTTTTCGGGATGAGGCTCGTTCCACTGCCACGAGGGCCGAACCGGTCACCGACGAAAGGTGCGGAGAAAACATACTTCGAGATACCTGGCGCTGATTTTTCCCGATGGTGACATAGAAAGATTAGAAGATACTAATTACTGAAGTCACTTATTGGTCGCAAGGCGCGGCGAGATCCGGCCAGGAGCGAGACAGGCGGCCGAAATCGAGTTGGAAGCGCGTTATTTTACAGTGAGCGAAACCACGACGGAGTGCTGCAAGGTTCCAGAAACTCCGGTTACGGTAACGTTGTATGTCGTGCCGGACCCGCCGGAATTATTCTGCGGGCCTATTCCCGTGCCGCCCGCGCATCCGGTCAACAGAAGCAGGCCGAAAACGAGGACGACCAGGAGGACGAGGACCGCGGATTTTCTGGATTTTTTCCGCGAGCCGAGCACAACCATTCCCACCAGGCCGAGAGTTTGAAATTGCAACCACATAGCCATGACCGGACGCGTGGGCGAACTGAACGGCAGGACGTTTTCGGAGCCGGAGGAACCTGTGCCGATGGTCAAAGTGGAAGAAACGCCATTGGCCGATGGAGTGGGCGATGCAGGCGAGAAGCTGCAAGTGGCGCTAGTCGGCAGCCCGGAGCAACTGAGGCTGACGGGATTATTGAATGCTCCACCGACGGACGAAATGTGAATGGTGTAAGTGGCGCTCGAACCCTGGTTCACCGTGTTCTGCGACGGGGAAGCGGTAACGCTGAAATCGGCTCCGGTGCCTGAGAGGCTGACAGTTTGCGAGTTGCCGGGCAGGTTGTCATTGACGGTGAGCGTGCCGGTGCGCGTTCCGCTAGCGGTGGGAGTGAAGGCGACGTTGATAGAGCAGTTCGCCGCGACAGCCAAAGTCGAGGGGCAGTTGTTGGTCTGGGAGAAATCGCCGCCGGCCTGCACGCTGGCGATCTGAAGCGCAGCGTTGCCATTGTTGGTGAGCGTCACAGTCTGCGCCGCGGCGGAGGTTCCCAGCGGCACGCTGGCGAAAGTCAACGCGGTTGGAGAAAAAAGAACACCCGGGCCCAAGCCAACTCCGGACAAACTAATCTGCTGCGGCGATCCGGCCGCGTTGTCCTCGAGCAGAATCGAACCGGAGCGGTTACCGGCGGCGGTGGGCGTAAAGGTCACGGAAAGGGAACAACTGCCGGCGGCGGGGACGCTGCTGGAACAATCGTTAGTTTGCCCGAAATCTCCCGTGGGAGAAATTGACAGGGACAGCGCGGAACTGCCCATGTTGCGCAAGAGCACAGTCTGGGCCGCGCTGCTGCCGCCCAGGCTGACGGTGCCGAATTGCAACGACAGCGGGGTCAAGGAAACGGAGGGCGCAGAAGTTGGACCGATCTTGGCGATGAAGGCGTCAGTGCCGCCGCCGGAGATGGTTTGAAAAGCTGCGCCGGTGACGGGAAGATCGGTCGAAGAAGTCGAACCGGCGACATAAATGTTTCCAGCGGCATCCAGGGCGATGCCAGCCGGCTGTTCATCGCCGCTTCCGCCAATATAGGTAGACATCAACTGCGTGCTCGCGACGGGATCGACTTCGACCAGCAGGAGATCGCTCCCGCTGGAGTAGGGCTCAATCGCACTGTTGGTAGTGAAGGTGGAACTGCTGGTGCCGGCAAGCACGAAGGCGTCGTTATTGGAATCGAGGACGAGAGAAAAAGGACTGGCGGCGTTGTTGGGCCCAAGGAAAGTGGAGTAGGCGAGCGTGGCGGCGGCGGGATCGAATTT
>DATLKM010000386.1:0-7803 GCA_035538435.1 Binatia bacterium | reverse complement strand
AACTCCCGCGACGTCCTCGGCGCATCCATCGAACGCCGCCCGCCAATTGATCGATCCGATGAGTCGCCGCTTGCCCCTGTGCAACCCCGTGTCCTCTGTGTTTAAAGCTCTTGCCCCACCCAACTCCCTGAATCCCCCTCCCGCCCTATTCATCAGTACAATAGAATTCCGGAGGAAAAATCATGGCTTTCGAACTACCCCCACTGCCGTATGACTATGCGGCGCTTGAACCCACCATCGACAAGCAGACCATGACTCTGCATCACGACATGCACCACGGCACTTACGTAAAAAATCTGAACGCCGCCATCGAAAAGCATCCCGAACTCGGCAAGAAATCCGCCGAAGATCTTCTCCGCGATCTCAATTCCGTTCCCGAAGACATTCGCGCCGCAGTCCGCAACAACGGCGGCGGCCACGTCAACCACTCCATGTACTGGAAGATCATGAAGCCCAAGGGCGGGGGCGATCCCAACGGCCCCATCGCGCAGGCCATCAACAAAACCTTCGGCAACTTCAAAGATTTTCAGGCTAAGTTCAACGACGCCGGCGCCAAGCAGTTCGGCTCAGGCTGGGTTTGGCTCGCCGGAAAAGGTGCCGGTGAAGTGCACATCATGAGCACTCCCAATCAGGACAATCCCATCTCCGTAGGCCACTTCCCGATTTTCGGCAACGACGTCTGGGAGCACGCCTATTATCTGAAATACAACAATCGCCGCCCCGAATATCTCACCGCCTGGTGGAACGTCGTCAACTGGGATGAGATCAATGCTCGCTTTGAGGCCTACATGGCGGGCAAATCGGTCGAAGACCTCGCGGCCGCCCACCGCTAAGAATTTCGCCGCCGGTGCAAGCTTCCCCACCTATATTCGCTTCTTTGCGAGTAGGGTGGGGATTTAGATTTTCCCGGGCCGCCGATGTCCCAACCAATCCTTTCAACCGATTTTGGTTCGCCAAGTGAAAAGCGGTCCGTTCCCGGCTCCGGACTATTCTGCATTTCCTGTGCACCCGCTGTGAACAATTTTCCGTCCGCCTCACTCGTTCGCACCCAAAAAAAATTTCATCGATCTTCCACGCCCACTTCACGCGCCTCTTCCAACCATCCGCTTTTCTTCGCGCGCAAATTTCTACGGCAAACCCCTGAGCCAACAATTTCCTCAATTGCACCAAAAATATTGAATTGACCCCGCCCCCCTTCGCTCGTACATTCACTCTCGCCCCTGATAAAGAATTGCCCGTCGCAATCATCACGCATAACTAAAAACTGAGAACTGGGAACCGAGAACTGAGAACCGAAATGAATCCGTGGATCACATATCGCACACGCTTCCTCGTCAAAGCCAAACAACTCACTACCAATCTGGCCTTCGTCGACGATCTTGGCCGTCAACACAGCGGCTTGAAAGGCGACTACCTCGTCGAATCGTCCGACGGTGTCCTCTCCATCGCGCCGCGCCGCATCTTCGAAGACATTTACGTCGTCATGTCCGAGCCACGCGAACCGTCCTCCTGCCGGACTTCTTCGCCGGGCAAAACCGCAGCCGGCAATCCGTTGCCCCACTACAATTCCGAAATCCCTCTGTCGCACATCCTCGGCCGCAAATCTCCTCAACCTTTTCGCGAGATTCGTACTCCCGCATCGGGGCTGCGCTCCATGTAAGGAATCGCAGCCGCGAAGCGGCGACTGAATGCAGCCCGCAGCGCAAGCCTCGGGTGGAAGTCGGAAAATCAACCAGCCCCGGAGGGGGGAAAAAACCTCTGAAAATAGACCTGTACTGGCGGGTAGTGGAAAGCGCGGCGCAAACCAGCTTCGTTCTTTCCCACGGGGCCCGAATGGAGCAAACGTCTTGTGTTCGTGTGGAAAACCCGGCCCTCACACACGCACCAAGCCCGTCATTGTTGGGGATACAACATATGGTATTTCCCTCTTGACATCCACCATAAGCGGGAGTAACTTTGCAATCCCATGAGCCTCTTTTTGGAACTCGGCCTCGCGGGAACGGGGCCACTCCCAGGGGGCGTTTGGAACGAGCAGTCAACTAAACCGGCGATCTCGGCGCCGGGCCAGAGGTGACTCGGCGCCGTGATCGTAAAACAATGAAATCAATGTAGTTAAGTGCGGCCCAAGCCGAAGCCTAAAAGCTGAAGCCCCAAGCCCAGCTAGTGCGGTGGCCGTTTCCCCCGATCCCCCCGGGGCGAACGACTCAAAGTAAAGAAGAATTCGGGTCATGACCGTTTCCAGCCAAATTTTGCGCGCCAAAACATTGCGAACACTCAGCCACTTTAGCCCCGCTTTCTACCGGAGGAGCCCCGAATGGAAGCACTGACGCAACTCGTCGCCGATTCTCTTGTTCGTCACGGCCTCGATCGCCCCCTCGATCCCCGCCGCCTGCGCTGGTCCGCCTGGTCGCGCTGCGATTCGCCCCATAGCCTGCTCACTGTGCCCAGCAAGCCCGGCATTTTCGCCGTCGCCGAAGAGATCATGGACTTCGCTCCCGCCCATATAGGGTCAGCCGCCAAGCCCGCTCTGAGCGGAGCCGAAGGGACTGTCCAGGCGAGCGGAGCGAGCGCCCCATCTAGATCCTCGTATCAGGGCGCGACTTCAGTCGGGCCGCTGGCGGACTCGCAAAGGGCCGCGGCTTCAGCCGTTCAGGGGAACCGCACTCCCGCCGCAACCGGGCCTCGCCGCATGCTCGCTGTCCTTCAGTTCTGCGAAGACGACGACATGGCTTTCACTCTTGACCGCATGTTTACCCGCCCCAATCCCATGCGGTCCCGTCTGTCTTCGGGTGCTTGTTTTCTGCGTTTCGTCGTTGTCGACGACCGCTCTCAGCGCCGCAGCATCTGCCACGCTCTCAATCAATGGTTGCTGGCCTCAGCCGAGAAAGCCTCGGGCCTTCCGGCAGAGTTCTCCTCTTCACTGGAACTCAGCCCCGATGCAGGATCCAGCAAGAATCTTCACTGTCCAGAGTTCCTTCCCTCCGGCTTCTAAACCAGCCGAGGGGCTTTGAAAGGGCGCGGATTCATCCGCGCCGAAACTGGTTGTTGGCGGCTGACGCTTGTAGTTGCCGTGGAAGAGCGGCCCTTTAGGGCCGCGTTCGAGCTTCGTATCAGGGCACGGCTTTAGCCGTGCCGAAGAGAGTCAGAATGAAGAATCGGGGGCTTTAGCCCCCGCCAAGTCCAGAGTTCCTTCCCTCCGGCTTCTAAACCAGCCGAGGGGCTTTGAAAGGGCGCGGATTCGTCCCCGTCGAAACTGGTTGTTAGCTGCTGACGCTTGTAGTTGCCGTGGAGGAGCGGCCCTATAGGGCCGGTTCGAGCTTCGTATCAGGGCACGGCTTTAGCCGTGCCGAAGAGAGTCACAACGAAGAATCGGGGGCTTTAGCCCCCGCCAAGCTCTTTGAAAACGTCCCACATTGGAACTGCCCGATTCGCCGCCCGCCGCCCAGGCCGTCGAATCGGATCATGTTGATTAGAATCTAATTAATGGAGAGATCAATGCCAGAACTCAAATCCACTACCGTTGAATCCGCCGCCACGACCCCTGTCGTCCCTGCGAAGAAATATGGCCTGTCCTTCCGCCGTTTCTTCACCAAGCCGGGCGTCTCTCCCTACGACGAACTCGAATGGGAACTCCGCACCGCCGCCATTACTGACGCTCAGGGCAACGTCATCTTCGAACAGAAAGACGTCGAAGTCCCCAAAGACTGGTCCATGACCGCGACCAACATCGTGGCCTCCAAGTATCTTCACGGCAAAATCGGCACGCCCGAGCGCGAAACCGGCGTCCGCCAGCTCGTCACCCGCGTTGCCGAAACCATCCGCGACTGGGGACAGGCCCAGGGCTACTTCAAGACCGGCGATGACGCCGCCACTTTCCACGACGAACTCTCGCACATTCTCCTGCGCCAGTACGCCGCCTTTAACTCGCCCGTCTGGTTCAACGTAGGCTGCGACCGCATCGAGCCCAACTCCGACGGCCAGAACTGGCACTGGAATCCGCAAACCCAGCAGGTCGAATTTGGCGTCACCGGCTACAGCAGGCCGCAATGCTCCGCCTGCTTCATCAACTCGGTGAAGGACTCTCTCGATTCCATCCTCACCCTCGCGAAAACGGAGGGCATGTTATTCAAGTGGGGATCGGGCACGGGCACCAACCTGTCGCCCCTGCGCGGATCCGCCGAAACTCTCTCCGGCGGCGGCACCGCCAGCGGTCCGCTCAGCTTCATGAAAGGTTTCGACGCCTTCGCCGGCGTCATCAAGTCCGGCGGCAAAACCCGCCGGGCCGCCAAGATGGTTATCCTCAACGTCGACCACCCCGACGTCGTCGACTTCATCGAGTGCAAGCAGAAGGAAGAAGCCAAGGCCCACGCTCTGGTTGCGCAAGGCTACGATGGCTCGCACCCCGACTCCGACGCCTACAGCTCCATCTTCTTCCAGAACGCCAACAACTCCGTCCGCGTAACCGACGACTTCATGTATGCCGTCGTCCGCGACACGGATTTTTCTACCAAGTCCGTAACCGATGCCAAGGTCATGAAGACCTACAAAGCCAAAGACCTGCTGCACAAAATCTCCGAGGCCACCTGGCACTGTGGCGATCCCGGCATGCAGTACGACACCACCGTCAACCGCTGGCACACGAGCAAGAACACGTCGCGCATCAACGCCTCGAATCCGTGCAGCGAATACATGTTCCTCGACGATTCCGCCTGCAACCTGGCGAGCCTGAATCTTCTCAAGTTCGCGCCCAACGGCACGTTCGACGTCGAAGCCTATCGCCACGCCGTCGACATTCTGATCACCGCGCAGGAGATCCTCGTCGACAATGCCGGATATCCCACCGAAATGATCATGCGCAACTCGCATGACTACCGTCCGCTCGGCCTCGGCTATGCCAATCTGGGCGCGCTCCTGATGGCCGCTGGCCTGCCCTACGACTCCGACGCCGGCCGCGACTACGCCGCCTGCGTCACCGCCATCATGTGCGGCGAAGCCTATCTCCAGTCCAGCCGCATCGCCGAACAATGCGAACCCCTGACCCCGGCCACCGAGCCCACAAAAAAGAATCTGTCGGAAACGAACCTGGGAAGCACCATGAACCATGCAGGGACAGCCGCCAAGCCTGCCCTGAGCGGAGCCGAAGGGGCTGTCCAGGCAGCCCTGAGCGAAGCGAAGGGAAGCGCCCCCGCAAGAATGCCCGGCGCCGCCTGCCCCGGCTGGTACATCAACCGCGAACCGTTCTTAGACGTTATCCGCATGCACCGCGCCTCCGTCAACAACATCGGCGCCCGTGCCGGTGCGGCCGCCCCCGGCAAGAACCATGTAGGGACAGCCGCCTCGGCTGTCCATGCGGAGCGAAACTCCGCCGCCGCTCAAATGGACGACTTGATCTCCGCCTCCAAGCAATGCTGGGACGAAGCCCTCGCCCACGGCGAAAAACACGGCTACCGCAACTCCCAGGTCACCGTCCTCGCCCCCACCGGCACCATCGGCTTCATGATGGACTGCGATACTACTGGGGTGGAGCCGGATTTGGCGCTGGTGAAGTACAAGAAGCTGGTCGGCGGAGGGATGATCAAGATCGTCAATCAGACGGTGCCGTCGGCGCTGTTCAAGCTGGGGTACACGCATGAGCAGGCTGATGCCATTGTTTCGTACATCGACGCTACGGGAACGATTGAGGGGGCTCCGCACATAAAAGATGAGCATCTGGCTGTGTTCGATTGTTCATTCAAACCGGCTAAAGGAACCAGATCGATCGCCTATATGGGTCACCTGCGCATGATGGCGGCGACGCAGCCGTTCATCTCGGGGGCGATTTCGAAGACGGTGAATCTGCCGAACGGCGCCACGGTGGAAGACATCATGGAGTCTTATCTCCAGGCGTGGAAGCTGGGGCTGAAAGCGGTGGCAATTTACCGCGATGGCTGCAAGCAGTCGCAGCCGCTTTCGGCTGCGGGGACCAAAACGGCCGAAGGCTCACCTGCTCGTGCGGGGACAGCCGCCTCGGCTGCGCAGGAAGAGGAAAATCTCAACGGCCCGCCGCGGTCGGTGCGGCACAAGCTGCAGGAAGAGCGGGCATCGATCACGCACAAGTTCAACGTGGGAGGCCACGAGGGCTACGTCACGGTCGGGTTGTATCCCAACGGCGAGCCGGGTGAGCTGTTCGTCAAAATGGCGAAAGAAGGCTCGACGGTTTCGGGCCTGATGGACAGCTTTGCGCTGGCCGTCTCGCTGGCGCTGCAACATGGCGTGCCGCTGAAAGTGTTCTGCGAAAAGTTCGCGCATACGCGCTTTGAGCCGAGCGGCTGGAGCGGCAATCCCGATATCGGCTTTGCCAAGTCGATCATGGACTACATTTTCCGCTGGCTCCAGATGCGGTTTTTGACCGGCCAGCAGCAGATGTTGTTCGAGAATTTTCGACCGAAGCCGTCGGCTGTCAGCCCACAACCGTCAGAGATCGGTGAGCTGCCGCGGCCAACGACCGACGACCAACGACCGGCGACAGGTTCGATCCACGCCGCCGACGCGCTGGCCGGCATTATCGACCTGGGCGACGCCCCGACGTGCAGCTTCTGCGGCAGCATCATGACGCGGAATGGTTCGTGCTATCGGTGCGGGAGTTGCGGGAGCACGAGTGGGTGCTCGTAGGATCGAGTGAAAAATCAGGCGCGGTTTGCTTTGTGCGTGCGCAACAGCTGCCACCGGGCGAGCTTGGAGCTGCGTAAGGTGTATCGGGTTCTCAGCGACGCCGATGCCTCGCGGCATGGCTTGACCGTGTGATCGAAGTACTCTTCGGGATACAAATAGTCTTCTCCCGATTCATCGTTGTAAACGGGCGGCGTGCGGCGCGGCTGAAGCCGCGCCCTTTCAAGTCCTGCGAATTCGCTCGGAATGACAACGTCAAAAGCTTTCCCAGCGCTGAAGCGCTGGGCTAAGTTCTGTCGTCGCTCCGCGACTTGGGGTGAAGCGCCGATTGGCCTTGGAGAGTGCTCTTACGAAAATCCCCACTTCTCGCAGAGAACGCGAGAAATGGGGCACCCGCTTGACGCGGCCATGAATGGCCGCTCTTCCACGGTTGATCACTCGCTCAAATGACGTTCCCGAACACCAGAATCAGCACGGTGGTGCCGGCCAGTGCTCCGCCGAGGATGCACCATGAACTCGGAGGCGTGAATGTGCTGCCGACCGCATACAGGACGATGCCCACCAGAAACAGAACATGCTGCGGCAGGCAGAAGCTGGTGAGGCGCGCGTTGACCAGCCAATGCTTCCAGCGAACTTCGTAGATCGACGGTAGCGGCGGTTCGTGTGGCGCGGTCTGCGCTCTAAGGCCCTCGGCGACGTGCGGGATGAGCGCGAGGACCAGGATGGCGAACACGATTGAGAGGGCGAAGGTGAGAATGGCAAGGGTCTTCATGCACGGCGTGCAGAAGGCGGCGGCGTCTTTGCCGGTGGTCCACCCGAGGGCGGCGACGGTGGTGATCAGAAGATAGTTGGACCAGTCTTTGAAAGAGTCGAGGGCCTTGAGGCGCTGCTCGAGTGCGTCGTTGGTCATAGGAAACGTGGCCGAGCGGAAATATAGCAAGAATTAGGCGGTTTACAAGAGGATTTGTGGTACAGGCTTGTCTGGCGCGCGAGGCTTTCCAGGCGCTGAAGCGATGGGCCAGGCCCGGGTGTCGATCCACGAGTTGGAGTGCGGGCGGAGTGGTTTTGGAAGGCGTCTCGACGAAAATTCCCACTTCTCGCAGAGAACGCGAGAAATGGGGCACCCAGCGAGAAGCAGGTTCCTCACCGATCCTG
>DATLKM010000385.1:0-2549 GCA_035538435.1 Binatia bacterium | reverse complement strand
TCGGCCTGCGCCGGGTCATTGCGAGCCGTCCGTATTCAGAATCTTCTGCGATGATGAAATCGACTTTCCAGCCGGTCTCGTGATCAATCACGTTGAACTGACTCCGACTGGATAAGGCATCCATAGCCTGCTGCTCGTCGGCATAGTATTGGGAACTGGGAAACTCGGCAATCAGCGCACGCAGTTGGGAACGAGTGGGGGCGATAACAATGTCGAGATCGCGAGTTGAGCGTGGACTTCCGTGCGCGGAACTGGCTACCGACCCGGTAAACATATAAGGCACCTGCGCGCGCTCCAGCGCAGGAATGAGCCGTGCAAGCAGGTTTTCCAGCGTCATGGGCCGGGCGTCCAACCGTACATGATTCGCATCAATTCCTGCCGCAGTTCTTTTTCGCCCCAATCGGGGTGGCGGCTGCGCAACCCGGCCATGGCGACATTGCGTATCGAATCGCTCATTTCCAGGGCCATGCGCAGGCGCTCCGCCGGCGTCATGCGGCGATAGATCTCAAGCTGCACGCGCGCCGCTTCCGGGGATGTGTCGCTGGGGATCACGCTTTCAATGTAGCCTTCTGGTCGACTCGACACAAATTCTTGCCGTGTGCTTCCCACTCGGGCCAAAGATTTCAATTCGGCGCGGTCAGCACGGTCTGGTTCGGGTCCAGCACCAGCTTCCGCGTGCCCACTGGCGCATTCAAGCGAAACGATGTTTCCGCCCCATCGGCGAAAACGCGTCCCACCAACACCAGAGATTTCCCCGGCAGCTCGGCATAAATGGGAACCGAGGTGATCAGATCTTCCGGCGCATCCTTTTGGCGAATCGTTCCCGTGGCCATAACTCCATTCGCTTTTGGGATGAGCTTCGTATCGTGTAGTTGCAGCCTGGGTAGTGCCGTGCCGTTGATCCAACTTTCAAGGAACCAGTCCAGCGACGATTTGCCCTCATATCGCAACGACGGCGGCAACTCTTCCGCAAAGACTGCGAGCAGTTCGTTCGTGGTGATCGATTTCCCCGCGTAGCGTTCGCGCAGCTTGCGCAGGCCGCGCACAAAAGGATCTTCCGCAGCCGCGCGCGATGGATTCTTCTTCCTCGCTTCTTCCGTCGCCGCATCCACGAGCATGGAGTGCAGCATGTGAAACAGCCAGGTTCCGCGCCCATAGCTGATTGCCTCATACCCTGCGGGAAATTTTGATGACAGCAAGCGGCCGCCCAACGTCACCGGCCCCGCATCCTTCAACTCGCTTCCATCTTTATTCTTGCTGGCCAGTTCGTCGCGATATCTTTCCATCACCACATGAAATCCCGCCGGATTCTTCTCCTGCAGCATCATCAGCGAACTGTAATTCGCCAGCCCTTCGGAGAACCACTGGTCCCGGTAGGTGGTCCAGGTAATCAGGTCGCCCCACCACTGATGGGCCGTTTCGTGCGCGGGAATAAGTTCGTCGATCAGTTTGCCCGCGGGTTTCATGTGCAGGTCATCTTCTTCTTTCGATGTGAGAAAAGCGTAGGACGAGAGAAACACCAGGCCGGGCCACCCCTGGCTCTCGGGGCCCGGAAGTTGCGTCAGGTCAAGTTGCGTGTAGGGAAACGGCCCGAATCGCTCGGAATAAAAACGAATGGCGCGGGCAGCGGCTTCCGCAATCGCCGTGGCATTGCGCGCAGGGGAGGGCGTAGACAGGGACAGCGAAAGCGGCGGAATCTGATGCAGCGACGGCGTGGGATCAACCTCGGGCGGCGGAGGCGCAGCCTGGGGAAAATCTTTCTCGACCACTTGCGTGGCATAGGTTTCTACGGGAATGTCGCCGGCAAGGGCAGCGCCGCGCACGTATTTGCCGAGATTGAATCCGGCAACCGGGATGGGCCGAGCGCTGACCCAGCGCGAAGTTTGTTGGTCAGCGGCCGGCGGCGCGCTGAAAGGCGTCGGTTTGCCGGTGGCCAGCAGCGTCCACCCAGGTGGGTAATGAAAAGTGAGATCAAAACTGGCGTTGCCGAATCCGCGATTCGGATACCACGTGCCCCGTGCGCCAACATAGAGCAATCCCTTGCCGCTTTCTTCAATGACATCGCCGGCATACATAAAGCGCAAGCTGACGGCCTGCCCGGGTATCGTTGGCTCGGGTAGAACTACTGCGACGAGATCGTTGCCGCGCCGGGCCAGTTGTGTGCCTTCGACCGCCGGATTTTGAATAAACTCGACCGGCTTACCGTCCGCCTCTACCTTCTGGATTCTCAAATAGCGGGAAAGTTCGAACTCGAGGCACCGCAGAGGACGTTTGGTCTCGATCAGCATTTTCACGTCCGCTTCGAGCAGACGCGGTGGTTTCACCCCGGCCTCGATCGTGTACTCGCGCACGTTGACCGGGTCTTCATGCGGCGCGCTTCCGCCCGGCATGGTCGGGGAGATTATGTTGTGCCGGCCTGAATTCGACTGCCGGTCTTCTACCGAGAACGAGGTCCAGACGTCGTAGTAGAGGGTCCCGTCATCGGCGCGGTCGGCGCGCCCGCCCTCCACCTGCTCGGCGGCCGTGGTGTCGTAAAAAAGATCGAAAAC
>DATLKM010000384.1:0-10016 GCA_035538435.1 Binatia bacterium | reverse complement strand
ATGATTTTTCTCGATGTTGTCTACAACCACTTTGGGCCGGAAGGGAATTATCTTCGCGCTTACGCCCCGGAGTTTTTCACTGACCGTCACCATACACCCTGGGGCGAGGCGATCAACTTCGACGGCCGGGGAAGCCGGGTTGTGCGGGATTTTTTTATTCACAATGCGCTTTATTGGTTGCAGGAATTTCACTTCGACGGGCTGCGCTTTGACGCAGTTCATGCCATCGTCGACGATTCCCCGAGACATATCCTGACCGAACTTGCAGAGATGGTTCGCGCGAGCCTTCCGCCGGATCGCTACGTGCACCTGATTCTGGAGAACGACGCCAACCAGGCCAGCCTTTTGCGGCGTGGAGAACGGTGCCGGCCGCAGGCATACACGGCGCAGTGGAATGATGACTTTCATCATGCGGCGCATGTGCTGATCACCGGCGAACACGACGGATATTACTGCGACTACAAAGAGAAACCGATCGAACAACTGGGCCGATGTCTGACGGAAGGGTTCGCCTATCAGGGAGAAAAGTCTCGACACAGAAACGGCCAGACGCGCGGGGAATCGACCCAGGGAGTTCCGCTGACGGCGTTCATATCATTCTTGCAGAACCACGATCAGGTGGGGAACCGGGCGAACGGCGAGCGGCTCACGGCGGTTGCGGATTCATCGGCGGTGCATGCGGCAGTCGCGGTTATGGCTCTCGCTCCTTCTCCGCCCATGCTTTTTATGGGAGAGGAGTTCGCAGCCGGTACGCCTTTTCTGTATTTTTGCGATTTCCAAGGCGATTTAGCCAAGGCGGTGACGCAAGGGCGCCGCAGCGAGTTTGCCCGGTTCGCTGCTTTTGCCGATCCGGCGGCACGGGAACGAATTCCAGATCCGAACGTGGTTTCGACTTTCGAGAGATCCCGCATCGACTGGAATTCGATCGGGCAGGCAGAACATCAGGAATGGCTGATGTATTACCGAGGGTTACTGAAATTGAGGCGCGAAGTAATCGAGCCACATCTATCGAGCGCGTGTCGAATTCGCGGCGAATACAGAACGCATGGCTCCTTCGGGCTTACGGCGTGGTGGAAATTTGCCGATCAGGCCGAACTCACCTTAATGGCTAACCTGGGCCCGGAGCCGATATTCGATTTTTTGACGCCTTCGGCGCCCGTGATTTATGCAACTAATAAAGACAGCATCGCAGCCCTTGAAAAAGGCTCCCTGCGTTCCTGGTCGGTCCTCTGGTTCCTGAAAACATGAAGCCGGGCCTGCACATTCCTCGCGCGACTTACCGCCTGCAACTGAACCGAGATTTCACTTTTTCGCAGGCCAGCGAGATTGTTCCCTACCTGTCGGAACTGGGAGTCAGCCACTGCTATCTTTCCCCTTGCTTGAAAGCGCGGCCGGGAAGCATGCATGGCTATGACATTGTCGACCACAATTCGTTCAATCCGGAGATCGGTACGGCAGAAGATTTCGACGCGCTGGTGGCGGCGCTGCATGCGCACGGCATGGGCGTCATCATGGATATCGTTCCGAACCACATGGGCGTCATGGGCGCCGACAATGCCTGGTGGCTGGATGTTCTTGAAAACGGCGAGGCTTCGATCTACGCGAGCTTTTTCGACATTGACTGGCACCCGCTGAAGGAAGAATTGCAAAGCAAGGTCTTGATTCCGGTCCTTTCCGATCACTATGGCGTGGTGCTGGAAAACGGCGATCTCAAGCTGACCTTTGACGCCACTCGCGGCGAGTTCAGCATCTTCTACCAAGTTCACCGCTTCCCCGTGAACCCGAGGCAGTATCCCGCAATTCTGCAACACTGTGTCGCCACTATCACCGAGAAGCTGGGCGAGCAAAATCAGGACGTGCTCGAGTTTCAAAGCCTGATTACCGCGTTCGGACATCTGCCGGTGCGGCAGGAGATCACGCCGGAGCAGATTGCGGAGCGCAACCGCGACAAGGAAATTCACAAGAGACGGCTGGCAGAGCTATGTGCGCGGCGTCCTGAGATTGTAGCGTGCATCGAATCCGCCTTGCGGAAAATGAATGGGACACCCGGCGATCCCTCAAGTTTTGAAGATCTGCATGAACTGGTTAAGGCGCAGGCCTACCGGCTGGCAAACTGGCGTGTGGCCGCGGATGATATCAATTACCGCCGGTTTTTTGACACCAACGATCTGGCCGGCATCTGCATGGAAAATGAAAGCGTGTTTGAGGCCACGCACCGGCTGGTGTTGAAACTGATTAGTGAAGGCAAGGTCAACGGATTGCGGCTCGATCATCCCGATGGACTTTACAATCCGGCGCAGTATTTCGAGCGGCTCAAACGCGGCATCGCCGCAGCCGTGGGAGAGCCGGCGAATGAGAAGGAGTGTTCTGAGCCGGGTTACGTAGCCATCGAAAAGATTCTGCTGGGACAGGAAAAGTTACCGGAGAACTGGGCCATATGCGGAACGACGGGATATGAATTCGCCAATCTGGTGAACGGGTTGTTTGTGGATGCATCGGCATTGATGCGCATGGAGCGGCTTTACCGCAGTTTTACGAAAGAAACGCTCGACTACCGGGAGTTGGCATATCGCTGCCGGAAACTAATCATGCAGGTTACGCTGGCGAGCGAGTTGAACGTGCTGGCCAACCGGCTGGCGCGGATTGCGCTCTCACGGCGGCGGACCTGCGACTTCACGCTCAACAGCCTGAGCGATGCATTGACTGAAATCGTCGCCGCTTTTCCGGTGTATCGAACCTATGTGAGCGGCGAGGGAGTGTCGCACAACGACGCGCAAAACATCGGGATGGCCATTGCGCTCGCCAAATGGAGAAGCACGGCCGCGGACACGAGTATTTTTGATTTCATCCACGAAGTGCTTTTGACGCGGATTGCAGAAGGGCAAAATCCCGCATACAAGGACGCGGTAACGACGTTCGCCATGAAGTTCCAGCAATTCACCGGGCCGGTCATGGCCAAGGGGGTGGAGGATACTGCCTTCTACCGCTATAACCGCCTGCTCTCGCTGGATGAAGTGGGCAGCGATTTGCGGAAGTTTGGCGTAACCCCTTCGGAATTTCACGCGGCCAACCAGGAAAGACTGCAATCGTGGCCGCATACCATGCTGGCCACGAGTACGCACGACACCAAGCGTTCGGAGGATGTGCGGGCGCGAATCGATGTGCTGTCGGAAATTCCTGGATTGTGGCGGCTGCGTGTGCGCGACTGGCATCGGTTCAATTCCAGCCATCGCACGACGGTTAACGAGAGGCATGCTCCGAGCCACAACGACGAATATGCGCTGTATCAGACCCTCTTAGGGGCGTGGCCGCTTGACCTGAACGAACAAAGCAATAAAGAGGCCTGGGAGAGTTTTTCGTGCCGGATCGAAGAATACATGCTGAAAGTTGTGCGAGAGGCCAAACAGCATACGAGCTGGGTAAATCGGAACGCGGAATACGAGGACGCGGTTTCGTCATTTGTGAAGGCAGTGCTGAGCCCGGGCCCGGAGAACCGCTTTCTCGGCGATTTTATTCCGTTGCAGCGCCGGGTCGCGCGGATGGGCGTGTGGAACAGCTTGTCGCAGACACTTCTTAAGCTGACCAGCCCGGGCGTTCCGGATATTTATCAGGGAAATGAAGTGTGGGACTTGAGTCTGGTCGATCCGGATAACCGGCGTCCGGTGGATTATGGGCGGCGGCGGCAGGTGCTCGACTGCGTGAAGGGCTGCCGCGACGGCGCTGGGGCTTCTCCCGCGCAGATGCTGGAAACCCCCGAAGATGGCCGATTGAAAATGTTCGTTACCTGGAAAGCGCTGGCGGTGCGGCGCGAGCGGGCCGATCTTTTTCGAGAGGGTGAGTATCTTCCATTGACCGTTCGGGGAACGAAGGCAGCGCATGTGGTGGCGTTCGCCCGAAAATTGGGCGGACAGATCGCGCTGGTTGCCGCGCCGCGTTTGATCGGCGGTCTTGTCTTCGACGGCGACCTTCCTCCGATTGGACCGCAAATATGGGGCGATACGCACATCGTGTGGAACCTTAATGAAGGGCAGAGAGTGTACAACTCCGTTTTAAGCGGGGCTCCGCTAACCGTCACAGCGGAGATTCCCGTAGCCCAGCTTCTGAGTGATTTCCCCGCGGCGTTGTGCCTGTCGACCCCCTAGGTTCCAGCACGGCAACCGCTATTCTGCAAAACACATCGAACTGCGGATGGCCAAACGACGGCAGTCGCCTCCGCCGAGTGCTCCGGTAACGTCGTCGACGCCCCCCCGGCTGCCCAGAAAACAGGAATCGCTTTTTCGCGAAGTGCTGACGCTGCTGGAGAAAAATAAAGTACCCCTGGCGGTGTCAGGCGCGTTCGCCCTGAGGCAGCACACTGGAATCTGTCGCGATACGAAAGACCTGGATATTTTCCTGCCGGCGGAAGAGATTTCGCGCGGCCTTGAATGCCTGATGGATGCGGGCTTTGAATGCGAAGTTTCCGACCCGGTCTGGCTGGCCAAGGCGCATCGGGACGGATATTTCGTCGACCTGATTACGGGGATGAGTAATGCGGTTATTGTGGTGGACGCATCGTGGATCGCGCGCGCGGAAGGTTGCGAGGTATTGGGAGTTGAGACGCGCCAGTTGGCCCCGGAAGAGTTGATCGCGTCAAAGCTCTTCGTGACGCGGCGTGAGCGGTTCGATGGCGCCGACATTGCCCACGTGGTTTACGCCGCGCAGGGAAGGCTGGACTGGGGCCGCATCTCAAACCTGGTGGGCGAGCATTGGGAAATCCTGCTATGGGCGCTGGTGCTGTTTCATTATGTCTACCCGGGCTGCGGCGATTACGTTCCAGCCGACTTGTGGCGTGATCTTTTGCGGCGGTTTACCGATTCGCTGGCGCATCCTGGGCAGCGAGACCAGTTTCGCGGCAGTTTGATCGATCCCTGCATGTTTGCGATCGACATAAACGAGCGAGGGCTGGAAGACCGTCTGTCTCAATACCGCGACAGGCGAGAGCCGCTCATAGTGCTGCCCCACAAGGCCGGAGGCGCGAAGGCTGCGGGATGAAAAGGTGGTTTTTCCCGCTTGTGGAACGGCCTTTGGGTTGACCAACGGAATTGATTGCCGACTGTTTTCTCATGAGAATTGCAGCTACTGCCGATTTGCACTTCACTCCGCAGCGCTACGCCGCGCTCCACGATCAATTGAACCGCGTGCGCGACGAGGCTGACGTATTTGTGGTCGCCGGCGATCTGACCAATTTCGGCAATCCCGAGGAAATGGAGCCCCTGCTGAACGCGTTTCTGCGGGTGCGGGTCCCGGTCATTGTTGTGCTGGGAAATCACGATTATGAATCGGGCCGGCAGGATGAACTCATGCGTATGATGACCGCTGCGGGAGTGAAGGTGCTCGACGGCAGCACTTATCAGCGAGACGGTATTGGGTTTGCAGGAACGAAAGGATTTGTTGGCGGCTTTGGGCGAGGCCTGCTGACGCCGTTTGGCGAACCGGAAATCAAGAATTTTGTGCGCGCCGGCGTGGATGAGGCCATGAAACTGGAACGGGCCATGTCCCAGTTGCGCACAGAGAAGCGGATTGTGGTGCTGCATTACTCTCCCATTCCCGGTACGGTGGAGGGAGAGGCGCGGGAGATTTATCCATTTCTGGGCAGTTCGCGGTTGGCCGAAGTAGTCGACCGGCACGGCGCCACCCTGGTTCTGCACGGGCACGCCCACAACGGCAGGACCGACGGCAACACGACCAGCGGCATTCCAGTGCACAATGTCGCAATCACGCTGATTCAATCGCAGGATCCTACGCGAGCGTATCGGATTTTTGAGGTTTAATCTGCCGCGTGGATGTCCCTGAGCGGCTTCATGCCGGGCTTCGGCACGTGAGTTCAATTCCCATCAAATAACTTTTTTCAGATGTGACTGAATCGGCAGATGGGCTTTTACTGTTGTGCCGGTGGAGTTGGAGGAAATCTCGATTGTCCCTCCGAGTCGGCGGACGCGTTCCTTCATACCTGGTATTCCGACTCCGCTCTTGGGCAAAGCGTCCCCTGATTTCCTGGCGATTGTAAACCCCGAGCCGTGATCGACCACTTCCAAAGTTACAGACGCATCAGTTCGGCTAAGGCGAATCAACGCGGTCTTGCTTCCGGAGTGGCGGTGAATGTTGGTTAACGACTCCTGGATGAGACGAAATAAAGTAATCTCCCATTCTGGAGGGAGCCGGCCCAGTTCGTCCGAATCCAAACTGACGTCAATGGCACTGCGGGTGGAAAAACCGCTTAAATACCACTTCACGGCGGAAAGCAGCCCGGCCTCATCCAGTAAGGGCGGATGCAGGAGGTATGACATGGTTCGAAGCTGGCGGCTCATTTCGTCGACAATGGCCGCGGTGTCGTCGATAAGGGCATCAGCCTCGGGATTGGACCATGCCTGTTCCGATTTGAGCCGGGCCAGATTCATGGTTAAGGCCGCGAGCAACTGGCCGGTGCTATCGTGCAGTTCGCGGGAAATGCGCCGGCGCTCATCGTCCTGGGCCTGGAGCAACTGACTGGAAAGCTCCTGCACTTCGGCTCTTTGGCGCTCGAGTTCAGCGGTCCGCAGTCGAACCTTGGTTTCAAGCGTGCCATTGGCATCCTGGAGTTGCTGTCTTGCGACCTCCGCTTCTGCCGCTTGAAGGCGGGCCTCCCGCTGAGCCTGTCGCATACGGAGCAAAGCCTTTACCGTTGCCAGCAATTCCAATCGGTCGACGGGTTCGGCCAGGTAGCCGTCCGCGCCGCCATCCAATCCTCGAACCCGATCGGAGGATTCAACATAGGAGGCTGAGAGGTGAAGAATAGGAATGTCGCGCGTAGCCGGATCGCCCTTGAGCCGCCGGCAAATCTCGTAGCCGTCCATGTCGGGCAGGTTGATATCCAGAGTGATCAGGGCGGGGTCGGTGCGGGCCATTTCGAGGGCTTCCTCGCCGGTTTTGGCCTCGATGACGGCGTAACCACCCTCGCGCAAATATCGGGTGAAGGAATACCGGATGGCGTCGTTATCGTCGACAGAGAGGATGGTGAGGGGCTCGGTTTCCGGCATATAAATTCTGCTAATTCGAAAAAGATTGCGTGGCAGGGGCGTCCACCACTCCCGCTTTTTGTAGTGCCTGCGAGAAGCGCAAGGCGGCCAACCCGCGGGAAGCCATGATGCTTTTCGGAATGACGTCGATTGCGCCCCGCAGTTGCTGGTAGTCGTCATTTTCCAGAGATTTCGAAGTGTGGATCAGAACGGGCAGGCTTTTCGTTTTGGCATCCTTTCGCAGGGCGTCAAACACTTCGAATCCATTCATTTCGTTCATAACCAGGTCGAGGACGATGAGATCTGGAGCAGTCTCGCGGGCCATGCGCAGACCCTCGGCGCCATCTCCCGCCTCCAGCAGTTCGCACTCAAGATCACCCAGCAGAACACGAACCAGATAGCGCGAGGTAGCGTCGTCGTCGATCACCAGAATCCGCCGCTTTACTTCCGAGACGACCAGCGCCTCAAGTTGATTGAGAAGCCAGATTCGATCTACGGGTTTGGAATAAAAACCGTCGGCTCCGAGACTCAGGGCCTTGTCCCGGTTATCGACCACGGTGACGACATAAACGGGAACGTCGCGAGTTGAGGGATCCTGTTTCAGATCGCGCAGAAAATCCCAGGAATGCTCGCCTTGCAGCAAGACGTCGAGAACGATGGCCTTAGGACGAAATGAACGCACGGCCTCGCGGGCCTCCGAAATGTTGTTGGCCGGGATAACCTGAAATTTCGTGCCCTTGAGATACTTTTCATAGATGAAGAGAGCTTCGCGGTTGTCCTCGACGACGAGGACGGGAAATCTGCTGGAGTCCAGTTCCCGCTTCACCTCGGGGACGTAGACTACTTCGGTTTGTCCGTGGAAAGAGCTCGGGATGGTGACGGTGAAGGTGGAACCGATGCCAACCTGGCTCCTGACAAACACATTTCCACCGAGCAACTGAGCCAGCTTGCGGGAAAGCGGCAAACCCAGACCAGAACCTTTGGCCACCTTTTGCAGCTTGCCCTCAACCTGCGTCCACTCCTGAAAGATCCGTTCCTGGTCCTCCGCTTTGATTCCAATTCCCGTGTCGGTGACCGAGAATGAGATGGCGCCATCGCGCCCGCGCAAGACGGAGACTCGCACTTCGCCCCTCTCGGTGAACTTCAAGGCGTTGGAGATGAAGTTGCGCAGGATTTGCGAAACTTTCCCTTCGTCACTGTAAATCTCTATGTTCTCTTCGGGATCGTCGAATATGAGCTTGACAGAAGAGTTCTGCGCCAGCAACGGGCGCAACATGCCGCGAAGCGCCGAAAACAACGTATTCACGTCGAACTGGCCGGGGCGAATGCTGACCTTGCCGGCTTCGACTTTGGCGAGATCGAGGAGATCGTTTACGAGATCGGTCAAATCCTGAGCGGAGCTGCGAATAAAGCGGACCTGCTTCTCCTGTTCGGACGACAGATCGCCGTCCAGACGGTCGAGGAGAATCTGGCTAAGGGCGGAAATGGAATTCAGGGGCGTGCGGAACTCATGGCTCATGTTCGACAGAAAATGGCTCTTGAGTTCGGAAGCGCGCTGGAGGAAATCGGCGCGGTCGTCGAGTTCCGCGTAAAGAGCGACGACGCCGCGATTCGTTTCATCCAGCTCCCGGTTCAGTTGGGCGAGTTCCAGTTGGCGGGCACGGAGTTCCTCCAAGGTTCGCAACAATTCCTGGTTCTGCTGCTGTAACTCCTCATATGCATTCTGCGGCCCCTGGCCCTCGATTTTCGCGAGCAAAGAATCGAGTTCTTTCTTTCCCAACGCCAGAGACTTGGCGGGGATGTTTTTGCCAATAACAACTGTGGTGCCTTTGGACGAGGTGTCGACATGGAAAGTGTCCATCAATCGCTTGGCGCCGATCAGGCCCAGGCCCATTCCCGTGGGCGAAACATATTTGCCGTCGAGGATCGTATCGAGCGCGGTGATCCCCCGGCCCTTGTCGGTGACGGAAATCTGAAGCGCGGTGTTCGGCGTCTTCTGAATCTGAAATTCGACCATGCCGCCGCCTGCGTACTGGAAGGCGTTGCGTGCAATCTCGGAGAGGGCGGTAGCAATGCGGGTCTGGTCCTGGGAGTCGACCTTTAAAGCGGCAGCAATGAGCCGGGCACGCTGCCGCACTAAAACAACATCGTGTTCCCGGCGGATTTCCATCCGTAACAAATTCAGAGCCATAAAAAACCTGAAGACCGATTGCCCATGCCTATTCGCTGTTTTTGACGACCATGACGGTCACGTCGTCACGTTCGCGATGGAAATCGCGGTACAGCATGGCGGCGACGATGCTGGGATGCTTGCCCGCCAGGCCCGGGTATTGATTTAAGTCCCACTTGGAGCCCAACCCGTCGGAATGCATGATCAAGATGCTGTCCGGGTGCCAAGGAACAGTAAACTCCTGGATCTTATGCACCTGGTGGCCGAGAGTGCCGTTATGACTGGCGATGCCCCGGCGGCTTTGCCCATCAATCAGTGTCGCAGAGATGTTTCCAATTCCCGCGAAGGTCAGCGTACCTTTTTCTTGTGAAATTCCCGCAACTGCCGCCGCCGCGCCGCGTGTTTTTTTGAGCGCGTCGTGGCAATCGCGCAAAATATTCGCACCTGAGGCGGCGTGGGTTTCTGACAGCACCCGCTCAGCTTCCCGAGCCGCTTCCGAAGCGAATATTCCATGCCCGAGGCCATCTACGACCATGAAAAAACAATGGTCGGGCATGGACCGGATGCCCCAACCGTCTCCGCATACCGATTCGCCGCGCATAGCCAACGACACCAGTCCCAGAGAAAAAGAAAACGCCGATTTCACGGCCTTATGCGGCCAGAACTCCGCGGAGACACATGTGCCAATTCCCGGGGCAGAATACAGGTCGAAGGCGGTCGATAACCGTCGAATAGCGCCAAGGCCGCTTCCGTTCGAGCCATAGGTGGAGTAGCCGTCCTGCAAGGCAGCCGAAATATTCTGGATTCCCGGA
>DATLKM010000383.1:0-17432 GCA_035538435.1 Binatia bacterium | reverse complement strand
GGCGAGCAGGTTATCAAGATTGTGCGCGACGAACTGGTCGAGACGCTCGGCAAAGATACGGCGCGCATCAAGTTCGCTTCGCAGCCGCCGACGGTGGTGCTCATGGCCGGGCTGCAAGGCTCCGGTAAAACCACGACTTCGGGGAAACTGGCGCACTGGTTCAAGGCGGGCGGGCATCGTCCGCTATTGGTTTCGGTGGACGTGTATCGTCCCGCGGCGCGCGAACAGTTGAAAATCGTCGCGGACTCGGTCAAGGTCAACATTTATCAAGGCCAGGTTGCAGAAGCGAACACGGCAACGGTCGAAAGACTGGTAAAGGAAGCGCGCCGCGAAGCCGTCATTTCCGGATGCGACGTGCTCATTGTCGATACCGCCGGCCGCCTGCACATTGACGATCAATTGATGGACGAGATGCAGTCGCTGAAGAAGCTGCTGAATCCATCGGAAATTCTGTTCGTGGCGGACGCCATGACCGGGCAGGACGCGGTCAACTCGGCCGACGAGTTCCACAAAAAACTCACGCTCACCGGCGTGGTGCTCACCAAGATGGATGGCGACGCGCGAGGCGGCGCTGCGTTGTCGATTCGCCAGGTTACCGGGCAACCCATCAAATTTATCGGCGTGGGTGAAAAATATGATGCGTTGGAGCCGTTCCATCCCGACCGCATCGTTTCGCGCATTCTGGGCATGGGCGACATTCTGTCGCTGATTGAGCGCGCGGAAAAGCAGATCGACAAAAAGAAAGCCGAAGAAATGGCCGCCAAGGCGCTCAGCGGTGACGGCTTTTCTTTAGAGGATTTTCGCGACCAGCTGCGGCAGGTGAAGAAAATGGGATCGATGAAGAGCCTGGTCGGCATGTTGCCCTCGATCGGCCCCTTTTCGGGATTGCAAAAAGCCGCCGAGAGCGTGGATGAAAAGCAGGTGAACCGCGTCGAGGCCATCATCAACTCGATGACCATGCACGAGCGCAATCATCACGAAGTGATCAACGGCAGCCGGCGCAAACGCATTGCCCGCGGATCGGGAACGACGGTGCAGGAAGTGAACAACCTGCTGCGGCAGTATGCGCAGATGAGGAAGATGTTCAAGCAGATGGGCAAGCCCAGCTTCGCGCGGAGAATGGCGGCGATGAGAATGCCGGGGATGTAGCACGGGAGCAGCCAGTTCTCCTTTGGCCGTTTACACGGATTTATATTTTGGTGCATCTCCTCAAATATGTCATCATGACGTTGCCATGAAGTGGCGCTCCCTGGAAGAATCCTCCACCGCCGTTGACGCTCGCCCCTTGCGCCAAGTGCTTGCTGAGCGCAAAGAATCGATTGCCAAGTATGTTCCGGCCGAGACGCAGGCGATTCACGCGCGGACTGTCGCTGCGCTGAAGGTGCACAAGCTGGCGGAGACAATTTTGGCTGTAGGCGCGAAGATTCCCCAATTCAATCTTCCCGACCAAGACGGCAAAATCGTTTCGTCGTGCGAATTGCTGGAAAAAGGCCGGCTGGTCATCTGCTTCATCCGAGGCCGCTGGTGCCCGTTTTGCGTGGCCCAGGTGGAAGCCATGAATGGCGCCCTGCCGCTGATCGACGCGGCTGGCGCTGCGCTGGTTGCGATTTCACCCCAGACGGTGAAGCAATCTTTTTTCATGCATGACCAGCACAAGCTGAGGTTTCCATTGCTGTCTGATTCCGGAAATAACATAGGGCGGCAATTCGGCCTGACTTACCGCGTCTCCGATGAGCAGCAGGCACTCTACCAGCGTACGTTCGTGAATCTGCCTTTTCTCAATGGCGACGATAATTGGGAATTGCCGATTCCGGCCACGTATGTCATTGATCGCGGCGGCACGGTGCTTTATGCATACGCGAATGAGGATTACACCGAGCGGCCGGAACCGGAAGCGGTGCTCGGAATCCTCCAAGATTACTCGGGAACTCTGCCGTCCTGAGCGAGGCGGCGGCAAGGCAGTCAGACGGTCGTAAGAACAGGTCCTGCTGCGGAGCGCGACTGCACGACCCCAAAGTTGTTACGGAAATTCCCTTCCAAGCCTGCGCCGATATTGAGTTGCATGGGGTCCTTCGCTTCGCTCAGGATGACAGAATGGGGGGTCTTCACTTCACTCAAGATGACAGAACGGTGGGCGTCCTTCGCTTCGCTCCGGATGACAGAATGGTGGGGCCTTCGGCTCGCTCGGGATCGCAGAATGGTTGGGTTCTTCGCTTCGTTCGGGGTAACAGATGAAAGAGTAGAGCCTCAGTTCCGCTACACTGATAGTTCATGCACTACATTTACGGCATCAACTCGGTCAGCGAGGCGCTGAAGGCCCGCGGGCGGGCGTTTCAATGGGTGGGCATGGCCAAGGAGCGGCACGATCTGCGCCTGCAGCGGATCATCGAAGAGTGCCGGCGGCTGGGCGTGCCCGTACGGTTTTTATCCCGCACGGAACTCGATCGCATGGCGGGCAATGCCGCACATCAGGGCATAGTCGCGGTCACATCGGCCAAACAATACAGCGAACTCGACGACGTCATCGGCAACAAGCGTGGGCAGCATTCTTTCCTGCTCGTTCTTGACGGCGTGGAGGACCCGCACAATCTGGGGGCGATTCTGCGCACGGCCGATGCCGCCGGTGCCGATGGCGTCATTATTCCTGAGCGGCGGGCCGTGGGCGTGACCGGGACGGTAACCAAGGCTTCGGCGGGAGCGAGCGAACACTTGCCGATCGCCAAGGTCACCAACATCGCGCGCACGGTGGAAGAGCTGAAAGACCGCAACATCTGGACGGTAGGCCTGGATGAGCGCGGCAGCAAAACCTACGACGAGATCGATTACGACATGGATTGCGCCGTCGTACTGGGCGCAGAAGGCAAGGGCCTGCACGATCTGGTAAAGAAGAAATGCGATTTTCTGGTTTCAATTCCGATGCTGGGCAAAGTGCCGTCGCTCAATGTGTCGGTGGCGGGAGCAGTAGTGATGTACGAGGTCGTGCGGCAGAGGCGGTTGAAGCAACAGGCGGAAGAGCAGGCGGTCGCGCAAGCGGCCGGCAGGAACCCGGGCAAAAAATGAAGTTGCGTTTGCCGCGTTTCTTCAGCGCCCTATGTGTTCTCTGTGTTTCCAGCCAGGTTTTCGCGCTTGATCGCGAAGCCTTCACCTTCACAAAATATGATTTGCAGGTTCGGATCGATCCGGCCCAGCAGCGGCTGGGAGCGCGCGGCACAGTCACCTTGCGCAATGACTCTGCGACGCCGCAGAGAATTGCGGTTCTTCAGATTTCTTCTTCGCTCAGCTGGCGATCGATTCAGCTCGGCGGCAAGCGGGTTCAATTCGTCGCCCAACCTTTTACCTCCGATATCGACCACACCGGCGCACTGTCAGAAGCGGTAGTGAGCTTGCCGCAGGCGGTTGTGCCGAAGTCCAGCGTCGATCTCGAAATCGCGTATGAAGGTGTAATCGTTCCCGACGCCACGCGGCTTACGCGCATCGGGACGCCGGAATCTTTCGCCAATAGCGCCGACTGGGACCAGATTTCCGCGGCGTTTACCGCGGTGCGCGGCGCGGGAAATGTGGCGTGGTATCCGATTGCGACTGAAGTGGCGGACCTGTCGGAGGGGCAGGACTTGCAGCAGGTTTCGCTGCGTTGGCGGCAGCGTGAAGCGGACGCGGCGATGCATATTCAGCTTTCGGTGACGGCCGATCAAAGCCCGGAAAGCGAAAAGCCGGAATTGCTGGTGAATGCAAGCAACTGCTCCAGCTCTGCGGAAGCGGGAGGGCAGTTCGTGGCCGATTGCAGCTACCATTCGGCGGGCGCAAACGCGCCGACATTTGTGATGGCCAATTATGCGAGCATCGACCGTGCGGCGATTGCAGTGCATTTCTTGCCGGGGCACGACAATGCGGCGGCGATTTACGCCGACGCCGCCGAAAAGGCGCTGCCACTCATCACCGAATGGTTTGGAACGCCGCACGGTAAAGCACAGGCGGCCGATTTGCCCGATGCCAGTGCCCTGCCGTATGAAAGCGGGCCGCTGTTGCTCACGCCGCTGACCGGCACCGACGCCAAGGTGGCAGGACTTGCCGCAGCGCATCAACTTACCCACGCAGCGTTCTTTTCACCGCGGCCGTGGATCAACGAGGGCCTGGCGCATTTTGCCCAGGCGCTCTTTCTCGAACGGGAAAGTGGACGGCAGGCGGCGCTGGCGTATCTTGCCACGCACCGTCCTTCACCGGCTGAAACCGCTGCACCGCATGCAGACCACGAGACCCACGACTCTCTCATCAACACCGCCGACGAGCAACTTTACCGCAGCAAGGCCATGTCAGTCTGGTGGATGCTGCGCGACCTGGTGGGCGATGCGGCCCTGAAAAAAGCGATCGCCGCTTATCATCCCGACGACGACAAAGAGCCTTCGTATATGCAGCATCTGACTCAGGCGCAAACCCAGCGCGACCTGGAGTGGTTCTTCGACGACTGGGTGTACCGCGACCGGGGGCTGCCGGATTTTAAGGTGAAGTCGGCGTTCGTCCGCAAGACTTTGCCGGCGGGCTATCTCCTCACCGTGACGGTACAGAATCTTGGAGGCGCGGGAGCCGAAGTGCCGCTGGTAGTAAAGTACGAAGGCGGCGAGTTGATGAAGCGTCTGGAAGTGCACGGCAAGAGTGAGGCGGTAATTCGCGTGGAAACGCCAAAGCCTCCGGATGAGATTGTGGTGAATGATGGCAGCGTACCCGAAAGCGATGTCACAAACAACGTTTTCAAGATTGAAACGAGCTCAACTCCTTAAGTTGTTTGGCGTGCTCGAACAGGAAGAGCAGAGGTCACTTCGACAAGTTCGGGTCAGGCTCTTCGTTACGTTCAGGATGGCGAGCGCGTGGTGAAAGTTATCAGCTTCTGAAGCTTTTCGAGGGCTGCTCCGGATTCGATCGACTCCCCGGCAAAGGCAATCCCGTCCGAAATGTGATCGGCCCGGCCTGCCGCAACCAGCGCCGCGGCGGAGTTCAGCACGACTACATCCCTTTTCGCAGATTTCTTCCCGCTTAGTATGTCGCGAATGATTCCGGCGTTTTGCGCGGCGTCGCCGCCTGAAATATCCCCGAGAGATGCGCGCTTCATGCCGAATTCTTCAGGATCGACTTCATAGGTGCGCACGGTCCCGTCGCGGGCCTCGGCGATGCGGGTCGGGCCGGTGATGGTGATTTCATCCAGCCCATCGAGTCCATGCACTACGAGCGCACGGCGCAACCCCAGCATGCTCAGAGCTTCGGCAAGTTTTTCGACCAGATCGAGGGCGTAGACTCCGACAATCTGGCCGGAGGCGCGCGCGGGATTGGTCAGCGGGCCGAGCAAATTGAACATGGTGCGCAGGCGCAATTCGCGGCGAACTTTCTGCACCTGCCTCATCGACGCATGCAGATCAGGCGCGTAGAGAAAACAAATGCCAACCTCGCGCAGGCAGCGCGCGGCCTGCGCGGCCGACAACTGAATGTTCACTCCGAGCGCCTCCATCACGTCGGCCGAGCCGCACTTCGAACTGATGCTGCGATTGCCGTGCTTGGCCACGCGCACGCCGGCGCCCGCAGTTACAAAAGCGGTTGCAGTGGAGATGTTGAAGGTGCCGCTGGTGTCACCGCCCGTGCCGCTGGTATCGACCAGGCTGGAGCCGGAAGAGGGCGAGTCGATTAAGGCGTCGCGGCCGGTGCCGCTCAGGTCGAGCGCGCTCGGAGCGTCGTTGGCCGAAGACGGCAGCGGAGTGGCGGCGGCGCGGATCGCTTCTGCGAAGCCAACGATTTCCTCCACCGTCTCGCCCTTGCCATGCAGGGCGACTAACAGCGCGGCGATTTGCGCGTCCGTGCAACTGCCGGTGAGCACCTCGGCCATCACTGCGCGCGCGTCGTCTCGCGAGAGCGATTCGCCGCGGTTGGCGATGCGATGCAGAGCGTCCAGGATCATGCTTGTTGGGAATTGTAAGAGAAATTGTGGCCGAGGCGGGCGAAAAGCAGGCTGTCTTCGACAAACTCAGGGCGGGCTCACGGCCGCCTTCGCGCGTTCGCAATGACATCGCTATGCGCTCGGGTCCAAGGCCGGAAGAAGCAAGAGCGCGGCCGCGTACGCAGCCACACCGCAAATCAAGGTTATGGTCAAGCCGAATTGAATGGCAATGACCATGGCCAGCACCGAGCCCAGCACGCTGGCCGCGGCGTTCATAGCCCAGGCCCACTCCACGGCATTATCCTGGGGATTGCCGAATTCGCGCCGGCCCAGCAAACGCAGCCCTGAAGGAAACGGCATGCCCATCATGAATCCCAGCGGAACAAGAAGAACACCGCTGATGACGAGCCGATAAATAAACCGAAGCCCGACCCAGGCGGTCAGAAGTTTGGGAAGAAAAATCACGGCGGCGGCGAGGCCCGCGATCACGATCAGGAGCGGGGCGCGAACGGAGGCGCTGTCCGCGATCCAGCGGCGAGAGAATAGACTCCCGGCGCCACTCGACAACATCAACAAGAAAATTACGACAGTGAGAGCGTAGGTCGGGTGCCCGAGAAAAAGGACGAACCGCTGAATGAACGCGATCTCGACCAGAATGTATCCTAATCCGATCGCGACGAAATACAGCAGAGGCCATGCCGAGTGCCGGCCTCCATGCAGAGCCAGCGGCAGGACCAGAAACGCGAGCACGGCCGCCGCTGAAATCGCCAGCACGAGAATCAGGACCAGAACGCCTAGATTCACTTTCCAGTCGATGCCCCGCTGAAGTCCCTGCTCGCCGAGAATCTGTCCGGGCTTGAGAGTGAAAAAGAAAAAGGGAGCGTTATCGCTGACCGGCGCGACGTTGTAGGCATAACTCCGCGCGAAGCGATAGGGATCGTTACTTGCGATCAAGTCTGCGAATGGATTTTGCGGCCGCTGCGACGGGAGGTAAATGGGCGAAAGCGCCGCGTACCGCGCGAAATGAGTCTGCACGGCGGATTCTTCATCCGGGGTGAACGCAGTCTTTTTCGCCAGAACGACAACGGGAATTCCATCCTCATTCAGCGGGCCTTGCGAGGCGACGATGAAATTGCGCCCCGGATTGGCGACCCCCATGCGATGCAGCGCTTCCATCGCGACGGCGACCACCCGCAAAGCTTCCCGGGGCTGGTGAAATTCCCAACGGGTGATCGCGATCATACCGTCGGGTTTGAGGTGATCGAAGTATTCGCGGAAGGCTTCGACGGTATAGAGATTGTTCTCGCTCAGTGCGAACGCACCAGCGGCGGTCGAGGCCCAGGTGTCGACCAGGGTCATCTGCACCACGTCGAAGCGTTCGGTGGTTGCGCGGAGGTAAGAGCGGCCGTCGGTGACGTGAACGTGGACATTGGGCCGGTCATAAAGATGAAGAGAGTAATCGGCGTAGCGGCCGCGCATGACCGTGTTGGCGATGATGGGATTGATTTCAATTCCGGTGACGCTGGGGCTGCCGTTGGCGACGGCGCGCAGAACGTCAACTCCGCCGCCGGGGCCGATGATGGCGAATGCTCCACGCGGGCGCAAAACGTTGGCCAGCGCGGGAGGCGCGGACATGAGATTGCGCTCCCACACCGACCCGGCCCAGTGAGAGAGATCGCAATTCATGATGTAGGTGGAGGCGTCGGCGTCAATAACTACGGCTTTCGCTGCGCCCTGGCGGTCGACTTCCACCCGGGAAAGAGCGTTCCAGCGGGAGAATTCGACCCAGGAACGGTCGCGCATAATGCCTTTGGCGTAAACGATGTCGATGAAACGATTGTCACGATTGACCACGATAAGCAATGCGAAGGCTGCGGCGAGCGCGAAGCTGACCCTGCGGAGTAAACGGTCGCCGCTCCAGACGGCGGCGGCGAGTGCGAGCACAACACTCGACGCCAGAATGGTGTTGGGGCCGCCGATCCAGTTGAGCAAGGGAACGACGGCGAGGCACGCCAGCGCGCCTCCGCAGAGATCGGCGGCGTATAAGCGCGGCACGCGCCACGTTTCGCGGGCGAAGATGACGGAAAAAAGAAGGCCAGTGAGAAAAAATGGAATGGCTGCGGCCAGATATAACCCGGTGAGGCGAAGAAAATTCTTTCCCGTGACCGTGAGCGAAACGGGAACGTGCAGGACGATTTCGAGCGCGAGCGGCACGAGGAGCGAATTCAGCAGGCACAGGCGGGCCGCGAGAATCTCCGTGGAAAGCCGCGACAGGCGGGGTTTGAGCAGGTAGGCGAAAACGCCTCCCGCGCCCAGGCCCAACAGGGCGATTGAAATGGCGAGAAAAGCAAAGTGATAAAAGAGGACGACGGAGAACAAGCGCGTGAGGGCAAGCTCCAGAAGAAGCGCGGAGAAACTGCTGAGAGCGAGACCTACAACCAGTGCGCGGCCGGAAAGGCTGGATGCGGGAATGATTGGCGGTGACTCAAGAATGGCTGACATTTCGAGAGAGAATGCGTCAGTCTAGCAGAAAGTGGGGGAGCGGCGAGCTACCTCACTCCAAAGCTATGAGCTTCGGGCGGCGAGCTTTACATAGAACGATATTGCGATTTGTCCCGGTCTTCTCTCCTCGAACTTGCGCCTAGTTACTTTCCAGAATCACCTGGGCGATGGCCTGCTCGGCGGTGTGAGAGATGGACAGCGCGGCGCGTTTCACGCCGAGGCGCGCAGCGATCTCGCCCGCTTTGCCGTGAAAGACGATGGTGGGCCGGCTGCCGGGCGGCCGCACCACTTCGCAATCGCGCCAGCGGACGCCGTGGTTCCATCCCGTACCGAGCGCTTTCATGGCCGCTTCTTTGGCGGCGTAGCGGGCGGCATAGCGTTCCACGCGGTTGGCTTTAGAGTCGCAATAGCGGCGCTCGCCGGAGGAATAGATACGATTGAGAAAGCGCTCGCCAAAGCGATCAATCGCCTGGCGGATGCGCGGAACTTCGGCGATGTCGATACCTGTGCCGACGATCATAAGTTGTCAGAGCAGACGGTCACCACGGTAAATCAGCTCTCCGTCAATCATCCGTGCGTCGGCGGTCAGGCGGTGCGGCTTGACGGGTCCGGCGTCGTCGATGTGCACCACTTCATGCCCATGTGCCACCAGCCAGTCGGAAACCAGCATGCGATGGCAGCGAAAGTATACGCGCTCGGCGCACATGTAGGCCGTGGGTGATGTTTCGGCCAGCGCAACCAGTTCCGAAGCGGCCTGGGCGAATTCCGGCGTGAGCATATAGTCGGCGTAGTTGCGAAAGCTGGCATTGCGCATGGCCACGTGCGGCGAATCGCCGCGGATTTTCTTGCGATAGCCGCCCAGCGCGGGCATCCAGACATAACGAATGCCGGCGGCTTGCAGATTGGTTCCCAGCGATTCGCGATTGAACTGCGGCAGACGGCGCGACATGGGAAAGGCGCGAATGTCGACCAGGTTTGCGATGTGATGCGCCTGAAGCGCCTCGATCAGGTCGGGCAGCGGGCGGGTGGAATGTCCGATGGTGTAAAGAGTCGCCAAGTGTTGTTCGATGCGCTGGTTCGTCAGGCGATTCGATTCAAGGCGTAGGCGATGGCGGCATCCTGATCGGGAAAGACGGTGCGGAGGTCGAGCAGGACGCGGCCTTCGTCGATGCGCACGATGATGGGGGGATCGGAGCGGCGAAGTTGCGCGGCGAGTTCGTCGGCGCTGAAGCCTTCGCAGCTCAGCGAAAGCAGACGCGTGGGCAGTACAGAAGATGGCGCCGCGCCCCCGCCGAGCAGCGAGTCACCGTCGATGAGTTCGGTCTTTATTCTTGAGTTCCCGATTTTCGCCGCGACGGCCTGCTCGCGCAGGCCGATTTCCTCTTTGGTGTACCGCATCATGCGGAGGGTGGGAACGGCATTGTGCTCGCCTTTGAGATAAGCCAGCAGGGTGGCTTCGAGCGCCGCGTAGGTGAGCTTATCCACGCGCAAGGCGCGAAACAGGGAATTGCTTCTCATGCGCGCGATGAGATCGGGGCGTCCGCTGAGAATTCCGGCTTGCGGGCCGCCCAGCATTTTATCTCCGCTGTAGGTGACGATATCGACGCCGGCGGCGAGGCTCTCGATCACACTGCTTTCCCGTTCAATCCCCAACGAGCGCAGGTCGATGAGCGCGCCGCTGCCCAGGTCTTCCATGAGAGGAATTCCACGCTGGCGCGCCAGATCGACTAATTCATCGAGAGCGGCCTGTTCGGTGAATCCGCTGATTTCAAAATTGGAGCGGTGAACCCGCAACAGCAGGCGGGTGCGTTCGGTAATCGCCTTTTCATAGTCGGCGATGCGGGTCCGGTTGGTGGTGCCGATTTCGCGAAGAATGGCCCCCGATTTCGCCATCACGTCGGGAATGCGGAAGGAGCCACCGATTTCGACAAGCTCGCCGCGGGAAACGATGACTTCTCCACCTTCGGCCAAAGTGTTTAGAGCGAGCAGCACGGCGGCGGCGTTGTTGTTGACAACGATGGTTGATGTCTTCTCTGCACTCAACACCTGGCGAAAGAGACGGTCAACGTGAATGTCGCGCTTGCCGCGAACTCCCGCGGCGAGGTCGAATTCGAGATTGGAGTATCGCGTGGCGGTTTCCCGAATGTGGTCGATGGCGGCCTGGCTAAGCGGGGCGCGTCCGAGATTGGTGTGAAGGATGACTCCAGTAGCGTTGATGACTGCACGCAGAGAATGCGTGGTGGCGCGGCGGAGTTCGCCTTCAACTGCGGCTGACAAGCCACTCAGGGCAAGGTCGAGGCCCTGCGAGTCGAGAAGGCCGCTGGTGATCTCGTGCCGGATCTTTGCCAGCACAGTCCGGACGGCGCGGGCGAGAAGTTCGTGGCCATGAGAGTGCGACAGAGCCACGATCGCCGTGGCGCGCATCACCTCATCGACGGCAGGCAACCTGCGGAAGAGATCGGGGGGCGCCGTATTCTTCACGAGTGGATTATGACATGGAGCGGAAGGATGTGGCCGGTTCCGCGTGGCTCTGGTCGACGGGACTGCTGAGGAGCCCGTAGGGACACCAACCCCTCATCGGCCAGCGCTTTCCCGGTGCTAGCCTGCGGTCTTGCCTTTGGCGTTGGGAGAAGAGGAAAAAGGAGTCTGGGAATTGATTTCGCGGCGCAGGTCTTCAAAGATTTCGTTGGGCATGCCGGAGAAGGCCTCCACCACTTCGGGATCAAACTGGCGGCCGGACCATTTCTCGATTTCCTTGCGCGCCTCGTCCAGGCTGCGGGCGGGGCGATAGGGGCGGTCGGAGATGATTGCGTCGAGCGTGTCGGCCACCGAGAAGATGCGGGCGCCCAGAGGAATGTCATTTCCGCGCAGGCCGCGGGGATAGCCGCTGCCATCGAAGTGCTCCTGGTGGGAGTAGACGATGTCGCAGGCTTCGGTAAGGAAGGGAATCTTTTTGAGCATCTGGTAGCCGTGATAACAATGCTCGCGCATGACGACGACTTCCTCGGGATCGAGTTTGCCGGGCTTGTTCAGGATCTTATCGGGAATGGCCATTTTGCCGATATCGTGCAAGAAGGCGCCGCGAGCAATCATGGCAACCTGATCGGAAGGCAGGCCCATGTGGCGGGCAATGGCCATGGTGAAGGCGGTGACGCGGCGCGAGTGGCCTTCGGTTTCGGCGTCTTTCAGGTCGAGCGCATCGCCCAGGGCCTGGAGGGTTATGTCGTAGGACCGTTCCAGATCGCGCAGGGCTTCCTGCAACTGATCGGTGCGGGCCCGGACCAGAGATTCCAGATTGATCTGATAATTGCGGTTCTCAACTTTCAGGCGGCGGTTTTCCAGGGCGCGGCCCACGGCGTTGAGCAATTGTTCGCGCTCGAACGGCTTCAAAAGATAGTCGTAGGCTCCATTGCGAATGGCGGCAAGGGCAACGGAAATGTCGTGAACGGCGGTAACCATAACGACGGGCATGTCGGGAAATTTTTCCTTGGTGCGTTCGAGCAGGCCGATGCCGTCAAGATCGGCCATCATGAGATCAGAAAGCATTAATTCAAATTGTTCGCCCGAGTTGAGCAAGGCCAGCGCCTCGGTTCCGGAGCCGGCCTGTTTCCAGACGTAGCCGGCGGCGCCCAGAATGGCGCACACGATTTCGCGGATAGCTTCTTCGTCATCAACGACAAGAATGCGGTCGGCCATAGGGCAGGTTGGATAGAACCAATATCGGCCATTGTAGCGGCCCATGTGAGGTGCCGAAAGTAACCACCAAGGTCCGGAAAACGTAACGATTGCAGCGTGCGCCGTGGTATTCAAAGGCAGGGCGTAGTGCCGCCTGCGCAAGTTCGAAATCGATGAACGCTTTCCTGTGGTCAATCTGGAATGCCGCTGAGCCGGTGCTGGCCGGGCTGAAGGCCGGGGACTGGGTGTTGCTGGTAGTGCTGACAGCGTCACTTCTGGTGCTGATGGCGCTGCGCGAACGCTATTTTTTCGTTTGGGCCTGCGGCTGGGCGTTTCTGACCGGTTCTCGCGTCGCGGAATGGCACGGCGCAGCTCTGCACGTACCTTTGCGGTATGCTCCGGCCATCACGCAATCGGCCTTTGTGCTGGCCGTCGGGCTGTTTGCGCTGTCGGTGCTTTTTTACATCCGCGACAAAAATCTGCTGGCGCCTGTGGCGGCAATCACGGCGGTGGTGGCCGGGTTCGCGGTGGCCCGGGCCCTGCTGTGGCCCGATGTGCTGCCCCTTCGGGTAGCCCTGGAAGTTTCCTACACATTGATTATCGTGACGGCGGTAATTGCGCTGTTGCGATCGCGCAACGGGCGCTGGGAATTGACGGCCTGGCTGCTGGCCGCCTGCCTGCTGGTGCAACACCTGAGCTGGTCTCCCTTCACCGACCACATTCCGGCGGAACTGCTGGCCGGGGCTGACGCGGTTCTTGGGCTGAGCATGCTGCTGATCGTGTTCAGCGAAGCTCACGCGCGCTCCGAGCGGCTCCATGCCATGCAGGCGCTGACCGAAAGCATTGTGCTGGCGCAGCAGCAGGGCGGCATGATGCAGGTGGCTCTGGAAGAACTCAAACAACTGACGCACAGCCGCGCGGCATGGTTCCGGCTGCTGGAAGGCGGTCACCTGGTCGCGACCCATGCGGTCGGAGTTTCGCAGGATTTTCTGCGCGATTCGGGAATGGCCCCGGTAAGCGAAGGCGTTTCGAAAACTCTGGAACAGGGCCGGGTGTTTTTGACACACCGGGCGGTGGCGACGCCGGAAGACTCGGGCGTGTTGAAGTCGGAGAACCTGAAGTATGTGGTGATGCTGCCGGTGCTGGGAAAAAAATCGGCGATCGGGCTGGTAGTGCTGGCCAGCACACGCGCGCGCAAGCTGACCGCGGAAGAAGTCGACTTCCTGGAGACCTGTGGCCGGCATTTAGGAATTGCCATCGAGAATTTCCGGCTGCTGGAGCAGGCGCTACGGTCGCAGCGGCAGTGGCGCAACACGTTTGACTCGGTCCACGACATCATTCTGGCGCATGATGAAGATTTCCGGGTCATCAAAGCCAACCAAGTCCTTCTCGAGCAATTACAGATGGCGTCCGCCGACGTGATCGGCAGCACATGCGAAGCGGTGTTGCCGCATGGGCTGGGCGAGTGGACGGGTTGTCCTTATTGCGAGCGCGGCGGCGAGGAAATCAGCGAAGGCCCGGACCCGTGCTTTGGCGGGTTCTCGGTGGTATCGACCTCGTCGCATTCAGAACACGGCGGCAAGCAAAGAGGCACGATCCACATTGTCCGCGACATCACCGAGCGGCGCTCGGCGGAAGAAAAATACCGGCTGCTGTTCGAACAGGTGCAGGAGGGCGTTTACGTTGCGACCCCGGGGGGGAAATTCCTGGATTGCAACGACGCGTTCGTTCACATGCTTGGTTATGACTCGCGCGACGAACTGCTGCCGCTCAGCTTAAACGAAGACGTTCGCGTCGACGCCAACCAGCGCGAGGCGTTCCGGCGCGAGATCGAACAGCACAATTACGTGCGCAATTTTGAAGTGACCATGCGGCGCAAGAACGGGACTCTTCTGCTGGCGGCGGAAAGCAGCTTCGCCACCCGCGACGTAGCGGGCCGAATCGGACGGTTGCAGGGCTTTGTTCTGGACGTCACCGAAAAACGCCGCGCCGAAGACGAGATGCGCCGCCGCAACCGCGAATTAAACGCGCTGAACGCCATGGCGGTGGTGGCCACGCAATCATTCGATCTGGACGAAATTTTGAATCTGACTTTGCGGCAGGTGGTCTCGCTGTTTGGAGCGGAGAGCGGGACGGTGTATCTGTCGGATTCCGATACTCCCACATTCCGCCGCCGTGCCGCGTGGGGGCCGAAAAGCCGCGATACTTCGCGCCCGGCGGAAGTCGATTTTGCCGACGGTTTCGGCGATCTTGTCATGCGCTCGCGCGCCGAGGTGCTGACCGCGGAATATCTGCCGCACCTGAAAGGCGCGGTCGCGGATTTCATCGGCTTAAGTACAGATGGATCGTGGATCTGGGTGCTGTTCTGGGGTAAAGACAGCCCCATCGGCATGATGGGCCTGCGCTCGCACAGCGAATACGAATATTCCAGCAGCGAAGAAAATCTCATGGTCGCCATCAGCCGCCAGCTCGCGACCACGATCGAAAAAGTCCGGCTTTACGAAGAAACCTGCAAGGCTTATGAAGACTTGCGGCGCACGCAGGAGCAATTGCTGCAAAGCGAAAAGATGTCGGCTGTGGGACAGTTGATCGCCGGGGTTGCGCACGAGCTGAACAATCCGCTGACGGCAATCCTGGGTTACGCGCAACTGCTGGAAAGCGAGGGCCTGAGCGAGCGGGCGCAGGATTACGTCGGAAAAATGTTCAAGCAGGCGCAGCGCACGCATCGCGTGGTGCAGAACCTGCTTTCGTTTGCCCGGCAACGCAAACCCGAGCGCGCCGAAGTCGATATTCGCAAGGTGATGGACGAAACCCTGGGGCTGCGCGACTACGATCTGAAAGTGAACAACATTTCCGTGGAAAGGGATTTTCCGCCCGAGCCGGCCCTGGTTGTGGCCGATGCGCACCAGGTGGAGCAGGTATTTTTGAACATCATCAACAATGCCGTGGATGCGGTGCTGGAAACCGGGCGCGCCGGCAAGCTCGGAATCCGCGTTTATCTCGACCAGAATACGGTGTGCGCGCAATTTGCCGACGACGGCCCGGGAATTAAAGATCCCAAGCGAATCTTCGATCCTTTTTACACCACGAAAAACGTGGGTAAAGGGACCGGCCTTGGTCTGAGCATCTGCTACGGAATCGTGAAGGAGCATGGCGGCGACATCACGGCGCACAATGCCCCGGAGGGCGGGGCGGTGATTGAGGTCCGGCTGCCGAAAGCGGTCGCCGAACCCGCCGCGGTGGTAGCCGCTCCTGCGCCGGTGCAAAAGCGCGAGGGAGCCATTCAGGGCCGGGTGCTTCTGGTGGAAGAAGAAGAGGCCGTGCTGGAATTCGAGCGCGACGTGCTGATTGGCGCGGGGGCGAACGTGGTAACCGCAGGCACGGGCGACGATGCCAGGACGCGGCTGCTTTCCGAACCGTTCGACGCCGTGATCATGAGCGGCAAGATGCCCGCCGGCTGGGACGCGAAAGAAGCCTTCTTGTGGATGAAACAAAATTGCGCCGACCTGGACAAACGCGTCCTGTTTACCTTTTCGAACGGCGTGGAGCAGGGCGACAAACGGGCCTTCCTTCAAGAAAACGGGGTACCATTCCTGGTAAAGCCGTTTGAAGTGGCGGAACTGATCGCGCAGGCGCGCAAGTTGTTGCAGAGAGAAAAAGCGGCGGCCGCCTCCGCGTAAGCGCACGATTCCCGTTACCTGACGCGTTCCCTTTCCTCGCAGATTCCTCGCAGACGAACTCTCTCCCCAGTCTTCTCTCGCGTATACTGCACACTCCATGCCGCAGGCCACGCCAAACTCTGCACGGTGGGAACTCGCGCGCGAACTTGGCGTAAGCCATGCATCGGCTGTTGTCGTAGGCACGATTATCGGCAGCGGCATTTTTCTGGTTCCAGCAGAGATGATGCAGGCAGTAGGTTCCGCGCGGCTGGTTTATCTAGCCTGGATCGTGGGCGGACTGCTCTCGTTTTTCGGCGCGCTTACTTATGCCGAACTGGGCGCCATGAAGCCGCAGGCGGGCGGCGAATACGTCTATGTCCGCGACGCCTACGGGCCGCTTGCGGGATTTTTGTACGCGTGGACATGGTTCATCATTGCCAAGCCGGCCTCGATTGCGACCATTGTCACCGGGCTGGTCAGAATTCTCGGCACCTTCCCGGCGTTTTCCTTTTTCCCGGCAAGAGCCATTTCATTTCCCTTCACCGTCACCTGGGGACAACTGGTCGCCATCAGCGCCGCCATCCTGATTTCATTTTTGAATTATCTGGGCGTAAAAAGAGCGGGCGAGTTCCAGCTGGTTTTCACCATTCTTAAAGTGGTAATCATCGCCGGGGTGGTAGTGGTCTGTTTTTCGGCGCGCGGAATCGGAACGTGGAGCAATTTCGCCAGCACTTTTGCCGGCGCAAGGGGCGGCATTGCCGGATTTATGGCCGCGCTGGTGGCCGCGCTGTGGGCCTACGACGGATGGAACGACCTGAACATGGTCGGCGGCGAGGTGAAAAACCCGGGCCGCAACATTCCGATTGCGCTGATCGCCGGCGTGGCCACGGTGGGCGCGCTTTACATGCTGGTGAACGCGGGCGTGCAGTACGTGATGCCGGCGAGTGCGATTGCAGCCTCGCCGCGGCCTGCTTCCGACGCGGTGGCGCTGGTGTTGGGCCGCATGGGCGCGAGCATCGTTTCGGCGGGCATGGCGCTCTCGATGCTGGTGACGCTGAACGGCACCATCATGAGCGGCGCCCGTGTTCCTTATGCGGTGGCGCGCGATGGTTATTTTTTTCCGGCGCTGGCGGAGGTGCACCCGCGGTTTCGCACGCCCTCGATGGCGCTGTTGGTGCAGGCGATGCTGGCGATTGCTTTGTTGCTGGTGGGCGCGAACTTCCGCCAGCTTTTTTCGCTGGCGATTTTTGCCGAGTGGCTGTTTTACATGATCGCGGGCAGCACCGTGTTCGTGTTTCGAAAGCGCGAGCCGGATGCCCCGCGGCCTTATCGGGTGACGGGATATCCGTTGGTGCCCGGGCTATTTATCGCCATTGCCGCAGTCCTGCTGATTTACACCTTCCGCGGCGACTGGCCGAATTCACTGTATGGACTGCTGGTAATTCTGGCGGGCGCGCCGGTGTTTGCCTGGTTTCGGGCGCGGAGTTAAAAGATCGATCACCACAGAGTCACAGAGACACAGAGACAAGGGTTTCTTCCTCGCGGAAAGACCACCGGGTGTCGGGGTCTTGGCCTCGATGGCCGGCGGCGGCGCTGCCATCTCTCCCTTTCTGAAACTCGCTCCCGGAATGGTGTTTCCGCGGTTACTTTCGGTCAAGAGCCGTGGACACGTTTTC
>DATLKM010000382.1:0-20317 GCA_035538435.1 Binatia bacterium | reverse complement strand
GTTGTTGGTGTTGTCGAGGTCTTCCAGCCTGGTCGGGTAGCGGCCGAATTTCTTGTAGTAGGCGCGAATGGCGCGGGAGTATTGCACCCCGCGGTGAATCATCTCTTCTTCCTGGTCGCGTTGATTGGCAAATTTAATGGGAACCGTGGCGACCAGCACCAGAATGCCCATCAGCGCGACTACGAGCAGGAGGGTGAGCAGAACATAGCCGTCCTCTTGCGGGGAAGGTCTTGCAAACGAGATGGAGCGCGACGTCTTCAAGAAATAAACCAAGAAATAAACTCTGAATCGCCCCTATATTAGATGCGCGAGCCTGGGGCGGCGCCGGGCCCGCATAGCCTTTGTCTTCTTTGGCTTACGAAGCAGTTATCCCTGCGTGAGGGGGATACTCTGCGGCGGGCCACTGCCGACCACATCCTGAATTTCTACCGTCGTGGGGGAAATCTTTACGATCTTGTAGCGGCGGTCAATGATTTCACCTTCGGCCGCGACGAATGTATCCTCGCCTTTAATCAGGAAAACTTTTTTAGGCTCGCCCGGCTTGTTGGCAAAACCATAGAACTTAAGCGGAATGGGGGGAGCCTGGGCCGCCGCCGGCGGAGCATAGATGGGAACTGCGGCGGGATGGTCCGTGGTGCCGTTGCCCGCGGCAGCAGGAATGGTCACCGGATCCGGCTGCGCGACAAAAATATTCCGGCCTGAGCCCTCGTACTTGATCTGCTCCGTCTGGGCCAGGGCCCGCAAATTCAAAGTGGGGTCGAGGCTCTGTGGTGTCTTTTCTTTTCTGCTCGAAGCGGCCGAACCGCGGCGCGAGGCCGGATGCGCCAAAGTTCTGGGCGCAGGATCAGTAGAAGCGGTGGTGGCGGGGGCAGTGGTCGACGCGATGGTGGACAAGGACGGCATGAATTCATACCCGACCACCAGCAGCAAGACCACGGCCAGCGCGACCGCCGCGATCGTCTGTTTCCGGTTTTCCGTTCCCAGCTTCACTACGCTCCCGCCTTCAAATAGGTTTCGAGCTTCAAATCCAGCTTGATCGGGCCTTTTTGCTCGCCCGCCAGCGAAATGCTGCTGATGATGAAAAACATGTCGTCGCGTTCCAGCGCATTGATGAACTTGGCCAGTGAAACATAGTTGCCGGAAAGACCGGCTTCGATTTCGACCGGCGAGATGCGCCCCACTTCCTGGTCAAGCACTTTATAGCGTGCCTGCTCGATGGTCACGCCATTCGCTGCCGCCAGTTTGCCGAATTGGGAGGCGATTTCGGAATCCTGAGCAGGGAAGCGCCGTTTGTAGAAGTCGTTGATCTGCTGCTTGGCGACGTCCACCCTTTTGGGTAAATTGGCCAGCGGCTCGACCTGGCGCGTCTTGGTCCGCAACTCGGCCCAGAGCTGGTTCAACTCCTGGCGCCGCGATGAGACCGAGCCAATGACGGGTGAAATCAAAAGCACGAGAGCGGCAACATCAACCGCAAGCAGCACGGCCAGCGCGGTCTTCATCTGCCGGCGCGTTTGCCGAAGGTCAGGCATCAGGAAGCCCTCCGTTTGGCAGTCTGTGCTTTGGGTGCGGTTGGCGCTTCGGGCGCGACGGGAACAGTGTCAGGAACGTAGACACCAACAATATTGAAAAGCACGCTATCGCCGGTGCCCTGCTGCGCGCCGGTTTCGGTGTCGATGTAAGTCTGCGAAAAGCGGTGCGACTCTTCCATCTTGCGGACCAGATCGAGGGCCCGGTCGCGGGAGTCGCCGCCCACCACCAGTTTCAGCCGGAGCTGATTATCCTCATCAATCTCAGGGCGGATGGAAATCAGATGCACCCGCGTGGGCATGACCTTTTCCAGATCTTCGAGCACCTGCGTCCAGGAAAGGGACTTGCGCTCGATCAACTGGTTGAGGAACTGGGACTGGTCGCGGGTGGCGCGGTTCTCGGGCTGATTGAGGAACGACTCGGCGCGCATGCGGTCCTGGTCGCGCTTGGCGATCTCGTGCTTGAGTTCGGCGATCTCCCGGTGATCGCGGCGCGCCGTAAAGTACCCGGTGATCGTAATGGAGAGCAGAGCAAGACTGGCGATGGCCGTGACAGCCAGACCAATGCCCCAACGCAGCCAGAACTGGCGCGCATCTTCATAGGGCTGACTGGCGAGATTGATGTTCAAACGCATTTGAAATCAGTTCTCAGTTCCCGGTTCTCGGTTCTCAGTTCCCGGTACTCAGTTTCCGGTATTCAATGGGTCCGTTGCGCCGCCGGGGAGCAACCTGAGAACCGGGAACTGAAATGCTTCAAGAAATCAGCGCTCCTACCACGCCGGCCATTCGCCAACGCGGAACCGAACCTGTTGTGCTTACTCCCAGCTGCGACGAGCTGATCAGTTCCTGCACGTCGGCGCCGGTCTGCGCATGCAGCGCCGGGGCCGCGCCCGCCGTATCGGAAATACCGGCCACAAATATTTTCTCAATATTCAAATGATACGTGTCCTGAAAGAACACGAGCGAGGGGTAAACCTCTTCGGCCAGTTGATCGCCGGTGATGGTTACGCCGCGAGTATTTTCCAGGGTGCGGAAAAGCTGAAGCTGATCGGCGTTCAGGATCGCGATGCTGGTGGTGCGGGCATCCACTTTTACCACCAAAGTGGGCTTGTGTCCCTCCGCAGCGCCCAGCGCTGCCAGCATGGAAGGCAGCACAACCCCGGGGCTGTAACCGGCATTGCGGTAGACCGTCTCATAGTCTTCGACGACGCTGGAAAGGGCAACCGCCGCCACCACGCGCACGCCGTCGCCGGTTTTTTGCGCATGGTAGGAAACGCGCGCCTTTTCCACGTCGAAGGGCAGCGACTTTTTCAGGCGGAAGCGGATCACGGCCACTGCCTCTTCTTCATCGGCGGGCAGGGTCTCGAATTCGAGCAGCACCACGCGCACGGCGGCGTCGGGAACCACGGCGATCACATCATGCGTGCGCTCGGCAACGCTGTCGAGCATCTGCTCGACCGCGGAGGTGACGGCGCCGCTCTGGCGCAGGTTATTTTCGACGAGATCGGGCACCACGCTGCCGGGAGCGAGTTCATGGGCCGCGCAGGCGCCCAGGCTGCGGCCATCCTCGCCGAGGCGGCCGACAAGGATGCGGTCGGCGGCGATTTCACACGCCAGCCTTGGTCTGGCCATTCTGGAGCCGGAATTCATATCAGGGAACTCTTCCTATAATTCAAACGCGCCCGGGCGCGAATTGCAATAGCGGCGAAGGTTATCCGCGCGCCGGGAATCGCCCGGAACAAAAGCATCGCTCTGACGCGCGCGCCGCAGACTTTCTCAGCGCATGGCTTCGATGAATGTAACCTTGTTGATCTCCTTCAGGGTGGTCAGCCCGAGCCTGACTTTATCGAGCGCCGATTCGCGCAGGAACCGCATCCCTTCTTCGCGGGCGGCGCGGCGGATTTCCGAAGTGGGCTTGCGGGCCAGAATCATTTCGCGAATGCGGTCGCTTAAGTCGAGCAGTTCGTGGATCGCGGTCCGGCCGCGGAAGCCGGTGCCGGCGCACTCGATGCAGCCCGGGCCTTCATACAGCGGGACTTTTGACCACTGCGCGGGATCGAGACCGCTGGCCTCAAGCACATCGGGCGCATAATTTACCTGCGTGCGGCAGGATTCGCAGATCAGGCGCACCAGGCGCTGGGCCAGAATGCAGTTCAGGGCGGAGACAAAGTTGTAAGGCTCGACGCCCATGTTCAAAAAACGGCCGATCACGTCGACCACGTTGTTGGCGTGGACGGTGGTGAAAACCAGGTGGCCGGTAAGAGCGGACTGAATGGCGATTTGCGCGGTTTCGGCGTCGCGGATTTCGCCCACCATGATCTTGTCGGGGTCGTGACGCAGAATGGAGCGCAAGCCGCGGGCAAAGGTAAGTCCCTTCTTCTCGTTGACCGGAATCTGGGTGATGCCGCGCAGTTGATATTCGACCGGATCTTCGATGGTGATGATCTTGTCTTCGTCGGTCTTGATTTCGTTGACGGCGGCGTAGAGCGTTGTGGTTTTGCCGCTGCCGGTCGGCCCTGTGACGAGCACCATGCCGTAGGGTTCCTTGATAAAACGGCGGAACTTGCGCAGGTCGTCTTCATCGAAGCCGACCACGTTAAGGGTCAGCGATTTGAACTTCTCGCTCATCGATTCTTTATCGAGCACGCGAAGCACGGCGTCTTCGCCGTGAATCGAAGGCATGATGGAGACGCGGAAGTCGATGGCGCGGCCGTTGTATTTGACGCGGAAGCGGCCGTCCTGCGGCACGCGGCGCTCGGAGATATCGAGTTCGCTCATGACCTTGATACGCGAGATCACGGTGGAGTGGTGCTCTTTGCCGATGGGCGGCATGGCCTGGGTGAGCACGCCGTCGATGCGGAACTTGATGACGACGGAATCGTCGCGGGTTTCAATGTGAATATCGGAAGCGCGGCGCTGGAGAGCGGTAAAAATGGTGGTATCGACCAGGCGGATGATGGGGTTGGTATCGGTTGCGCCGGTCAGCTTGTCGATGGTGAGCGTTTCTTCCGCGCCGGTATTCTCGTCTTCACGGATGATGGTGAAGCCTTCGCTGGCCTCTTCCAGCACGCGCTGCGACTGCTCGGTCTTGGTAAGAATGTTGTCGATCTGCTTGATGGTCGCGACTTTGGTCACGATGCGCTTCTGCAGCAGCAGGCTGATTTCGTCGATCATCATCAGCTGGCTGGGATCAGCAATGGCGATGGCGAGGCGCCCGTCGGTGGTCTCCTCCAGGGGCACGAACTTGTAGCGGAACATCAGCTCGGGCGAAAACTTCTTAAAGAGTTCGTGATGCAGTTGAAAGTCGGTGAGATCGACGAACTCGCAGCGATAGCGGCGGGCCACGTCCTGGGCGCGCTCGGTGTCGGTGATGGGATTTCCCGTCGAAGCCACCTGGCCGCCATTTTGTCCATTCACGAAAAGTGATTTCTTTTCCGCCATCGCCATTTCTCAGAACCCCACTTCTACCGCGCGTTTTACTGGGTTCCCTGCATGCCCAAACTAAAGATCGGCAAATAAAGCGAAATCAGCACTCCGCCGACAAAGACCGCCATAACGATCAGGATCATGGGCTCAATCAGCGCCATAGCCGCGCCCAGGGCGGTCTGCACATCTTCTTCATAAAATTCGGCCACGGAATTCAGCATGGCCGGCAAAGCTCCGGTCGATTCGCCGACCTCCAGCATTTCTACGGCGAGATCGGGAAAAATTCCCTGCTGCTCCAGGCTGCTGGCCAGGCCCTGGCCTTCGCGCACGCGCACGCTGGCGCGCATGACTCCTTTTAATATGCGGCGGCTCGACATGGATTGTCCGGCCGTCTCCATGGAAGGAACCAGCGGCAATCCGCCTTGCAGCAACGTAGCCAGCATGCGAGAGAAGGTGGCCACCTGATGTTTCAGCCGGATATCGCCCAGCAGAGGCAGACCTAAAATCACGCGATCAATACGATCGGCGCCGCTGTCGGTCCTGCGCCACTGCCAGAAAAGGAAGCCGGCAACGACCAGCCCGAGCGCGAGAAATGGGAAATACTTCTGTGCGTTTACGCCCAAGGACAGCATGAACACGGTAATTGCGGGAAGTTTGGCGTCGAGGCTGTTGAACAGTTCGGCGAACTTGGGCACGACGTAGGTGAACAGGAACATCACCATGATCGTCACCACGGAGACGAGCAGGGTGGGGTAAATCAGCGACACAAACAACTTTTTGCGGAAGGTCATGGTCATGCGCTGAAAGTTGATATAGCGGGTGAGCACTTCGTCGATGTTTCCGCTCTTCTCGCCCGCCATAAGCGTGGTGGTATAGATCTTGGGCACGGCGGCGTGAGTGGCGAAGGCATCGGAAAGCAACTCTCCGCCTTTTACCCGTTCGCGCACATTTTCCAGGATCTGGCGCAGGTTCGCGTCCTTCTGCCGCTTGATAAGCAGATCGAGCGATTTAAGGATCGGCAGCCCGGCCTTAATCAGGGTCAGAAACTGCTGATTGAACAAGAGAAACGAGCTTGGCTTCAGCTTGCGGCTGCGGCTGGAAGAAAAGCTCCCCGCCAGTATCCCCTGCGGCTTGACCCAATGCACGAGATAGCCTTGCGAGGCAAAGCGCTCGCGCACTTCGTCAATGGAGTAACCTTGCTCCACCTGCTGGTGGGTGTGGCCACGCTCGTCGGCGATTTTTATGACGAATTCCGCCATAATGGAAACGGAGTTGACTGGATTCAGGGGGAGATGCCCTAGCGTATCGCTGAAAGTGTCTCCGCTCAGTTTAACATTCTTAGAGCGTCAGTCCTGAATACAGATCGGGTCCTGCCACAGTATCGCAAGTAACCTTTACAGCCGTGCTACAAACCGTATATCGAAGTGCTTTTTCCCGCTGTTGCGGCTCCGGCGCCGCGCCGTAAGCGCGGTCTACGGCTCCATGGTCTCGTCGATGATTTCAGTGCCGGCCGGGGGATGAAAGTCGAAGAGTCCCGCCGGAATCGGCTCATTTTCTTTCTGACTATTAAAGCGATATTCGGTCTCCGATCCATCCACGGCGTTCAGAATGATGCGCACAATTTTGTGTTCGGGCGTAACTTCCAGCAGTATTTCGCTGATCTGGTCGGAAAGTGCCTGGGGCACGCCCCGAAACACGATATCGCCGGGTTGCAGCGGGGTGACATCCGGGGCTAATGACAAACCACGTAACTCCTTCTCCAGCTTGCTTTTGCCCAATAGGAACGCAAGCGGAGAGCGAAGGTCCTCGAGTTTTTTCGGGTCGCTGCGCCGCGCTTGGCGGTCATCGGGCACATAAAACCACGCATCTTTGCCATTGCTGACAAACAACTTCGCTTTCGGAGAACGATATTCCCAGCGCATCTTGCCGGGTTTTTTAAGACCAGCCTTAGACAGCCAGAGGGTTCCCGACTCAGAACGCTCGATCCCCGAGCCGAGATAGAGTTCGGTGAACTCGGCCTTGAGGGTAGAAAGATGGTTGTAGTGTTCGTCCACGGCCTGGGCGATGGAATGCACATTTTGTCCTGGCGCTGGGGCAGGAGTTGAGGACTGGGCGATCGAACTGAGACAACCGGCCAACAGGATTGCGAGGCAACGGATCATCGGACTCTTATTCTAAAACCTCCCTCTTTAAAAGTTCCGCCCGGGCAAAGTGCGCGCGCAACAAGCATTTCGCGGCAATGTCCTGAAATGTCCAAACTTGTCCCGTCTTGTCCGTTGCCTTGTCCGCGTGCCATGCCTTATCAACCATGCCGGGGAAGAAGTCTGACTTGGCGAGCCGTCACCGACAGGAAAGTGGCGGCCAGACTTCTCATCCCGCCTGAATTGGGGGAGTCGCAAAACAAGTACTGAAATGGGATCGCGGACGAGTGCGGCGTTGTAGCGCGCGGCGGTTGCAAGAAATTTCATCTTGACAATCTTTTCGCGTCGGCTATGATGCGCGTGCCCTCTCTACGAACCCGTTCGTGGTTCGTACAGTTTTGCGCAGTGGTTCGCCAATCGGCAAAACGCAACTCGAAACAACAAAAGAGATTGTCCGAGCGAGTTCGCTCGAATGGAGTTTTTCATGCGCCCAGCGTCGTCCCGTGTGGTTGTGCTCTGGATTAACGTCCTCTGCCTGTTTTCACTCCTCAGCATCAGCGGACTGGCCTCCGCTCAACCCGTATCGAAGCGGAAATTGTCGAAACATGCGCCGGCCGCGGTCAGCAGCGCGAAGAGCAAGGCCGCGGTCAGACATGGCGCGCCGCCGTTGACCGCCGACAACTGGACCGGCACCGCCGGAGACAATAACTGGCTCACCGCCGGGAACTGGAGCGCCGGCGTGCCCAGCAGCGCCGATGCGGTCACGATCTCGACCACTACGGCAAATATAAGCCTCCCCGGCAATAACACCGGGAGCTTTGGAACGCTGACGCTGAGCAACAGCGGCGACACCGTTACGGTGCAGAACAACAGCGCTCTCGATGCCTACGGCAACATCAGCAACGCCGGCACCATCACCATGTCAGGAGCGGGCAACGCCACCCAGTTGTACCTTGAGAACTCGCTGACTCTGAGCGGCGGCGGAACGGTCAACCTGAACAGCACGAATTCGACCTACACCGGCTGGATTAACGGCGTGGGCGGCTCCGTCCTCACGACTTCTTCCAACATTACCGGCGCAGGTACGGTGGGCGTTGGCGACCTCAATTTTGTCAACTCGGGCACCTTCAACGCCAACATCAGTGGCCAGGAGTTGCTGGTGAACCCCGACACGTGCACCACCTGCACCAACACCAACACCGGCACGCTGGAAGCGACGAACGGCGGCAATCTGACGCTGCAAAGCGGGACCTGGACCAACACGGGGGGCAAAATCAGCGCGAGCGGCACGGGATCGACCGTGATTTTGACCTCCAACGTGACCGTTAACGGCGGAACGCTGACTACGTCCGGTGGCGGGGTGATCGAGAACGCTGCGAACAATGATGTCTTTCTAAACGGCATCACCAACTCGGGAACCTACAACATTCAGAACAATGGCACCACGGAGATCACCGGGACCATCACCAACAGTGGGACCATCAACCTCCAGGGGACGGGCAACTCCACCGGGCTCTACCTGCCGGGCAATGCGACGCTGACGGGCAGCGGCACGGTCACCATGCAGAGCAGCGGCAGCCCGACAAACCTCATATGGGGCGCGACCGGATCGATCCTGACCAATCAGACCACGATCAACGGCACGGGCACGATTGGCAACGGAGAGTTGCAAATCGCCAACGCTTCCAACGGGGTCATCAACTCGAACCTCAGCGGCGCCAACATTACCTTGAATCCCGACACGGTGGTGACCAACACCAACTCCGGTTTACTGGAGGCGACCAACGGCGGCAGCCTGACGCTTCAGAATGGGACCTGGACAAACTCGGGCACCATTGAAGCGGCGGCGGGGTCAACCGTCACTTTGACGGCGGGGGTGAACATTACCGGGGGCACGATTGAGTCGGTTGGAACCGGCGTGGTCAACAGCGCGACCAACAACAATATCTTCCTGACCGGCCTTACCCTGGCGGGCACCTACAACATTCAGAACAACTCCCTCACCGAGATTAACGGCACCATCACCAACAACGCCACCATCAATCTGCAAAGCGGCGGCAACAGCACCGGGCTGTATGTGACCAGCGCGGGCAGCGGCGTCGCCACGCTGGCGGGTTCCGGTTCGGTCGTGATGGGCAACAGCAGTACGAACCTTATCTACGGCGCGAGCGGTACGACGCTCAACATCGAGCAGCCCATCTCCGGAATGGGAGACGTCGGCAATGGGGACATTGCGCTGACCAACAGTTCGACGATCAACGCCAACGTCAGCCCCACGGTCGCAGCCGGCACGTTATACGTTCAACCCAGTTCCGCGGGCATGACCAACACCGGCACGCTGGAAGCCACTAACGGGGGCACACTTACCCTGTATGGAAGCACCTTCACCAACACCGGCGGCACGATTCTGGCTTCGGGCAGCGACAGCAAGAACAATCCGTCGACGGTGGTTTTCACCGCCGGCGTGACCGTCACCGGCGGGACCCTGACCAGCACGGGCGCGGGCGTGTTGCAGGTCGCCGCCAACAATATCGCCAACCTGCAAAACCTGACCGTGAGCACGGGCAGCGTATTGAACGTGCAGAACAACGCGCAGATCGATTCCACCGGGACCATCACCAACAACGGAACGATTACCTTGCAGGGCGGGGGTAACGCGACCTACTTCTACGCGCCGGCCAACACGACGCTCACCGGCACCGGAACGCTGGTTCTTAGCTCCACCAACAACCAATACACCGGCCTGGTCGAGGCGAACAGCGGCATCACCTTCACCAACGACGAGACCATAACCGGCGCGGGCACTATTCAGGACGGAAACTTCGTCAACAATGGCACGATCAACGCCAACGTGAATGGCGTCAGCCTGGTTGCGCAGTCGTTGCAGTCCGCTACGAACACGAAGACAATGGAGGCGAGCAATGGCGGCACGCTGGTGTTCAACGGTTCTTCCTGGACCAATACCGGCGCAACCATTACGGCGCAGAACGGTTCATTCGTGGATTTGACCGCCGGCGTGACCATTACCGGCGGAACGCTTTCCGCCGCCGGCACCGGGCAGATTTACGTTGCTGCCAACAACGTTGCCAATCTCACTTCACTTACGACCAGCGGCACCCTGAACGTGCAGAACAACGGACAGATCGATTCCACCGGCACCATTACCAACAACGGAACGATCACTCTGCAGGCTTCGGGCAACAATACCTACTTCTACGCTCCGAATGCCACGACGTTGAACGGCACCGGAACTCTGGTTCTGACCTCCACCGACGGGCAATATACCGGAGTCGTGCAGGCGGCATCGACCCTGACGAACGATGAAACGATCGAAGGCGCGGGCACCATTCAGAATGGTACTTTCACCAACAACGGAACCATCAACGCGAACGTCAGTGGCGCTAATCTCCTTCTGCAAGGCTTTTCCGCCGCCAGCAACACGAAAACCATGGAAGCCTCAGGCGGAGCGACGCTGATTTTCAACGGCGACACCTGGACCAACACGAACGGCACGATTGAGGCGCAGACGGGTTCGTCCGTTGATCTGACCGCTTCCACGTCGATCACGGGGGGAACGCTGACTACCGTGGGAACCGGTCAGTTTTACGTGGCGGCGAACAATTCCGCGTTCCTGGCCAGCCTTACCAACAAGGGCACGATCAATGTTCAGAACAACGCTCAACTCAATCTGACCGGAGCGATCACCAACAGCGGAACGATCAACATCGGCGGAACGGGCAACGACACCTATCTGATCGTTCAAGGCGCGGTCACGCTGAGCGGTGCCGGCGTCATTGACCTGAACGGAAGCTGCAGCAGTTGCAACTTCATTTACGGCGAAGGCACCACTCCGACCCTCGTCAGTTCCAACACCATTGAAGGCGCAGGAAATCTGGGTTCGGGAAACATGGGCTTTACCAACAACGGCACGGTCGACGCCAACATCGCGGGACAGAACCTCGCCATCAACGTCGACAGCTCGGGCTTCACCAATTACAACGCCGGCACCACCACGCTGACCGGCGGAACCTACATCTCCAACGGCGGAAACGTTACCTATAACTTCGGCAACACCACGGGCATCACGACGCTCGCCGCCAGCGTGACAGAAGAGAATGGCGGGCAATTCATCAACACCAATAACAACACCAGCACCAACGCTCTCGCCAAACTGACCGCGATTACCTCCACCGGCGCGCTGACCATCGGAGGCGTGGCCTTTACCGATTCCGGCAGCTTCAGCAATGCCGGTTCACTCACCCTGCTTTCCGGCGAGAGCTTCAGCATCGGTTCGCTGGCGCAGATCAGCGGCAACAAGCTGACCGCCGGGACCTATGTTCTGGATGCCAACCTGAACATCACCGGAACGGCCGTCGGCATTACCACCAATGCCGCCAATCTCACCCTGGCCGGGGGCACCATCGAGAACACCTCGAACAGCACCAACGCCCTGGGCGCCTTGGCTAACAACAGCGGCAAGTTGACCATCGGCGGCACGGGCAACAAAGTTTCCACGAGCGCGGCCAGCTTTAACAACACCGGCTCGCTCACCGTTCTTGGCAGCGACAGCTTCACCGCCAAGAACCTGACGCAGATCAGCGCCGGAACCCTTACTGCTGGAACTTTCGTACTGGGCGGAAATCTCGCCCTGACGACCTCCGGCATCTCCGTCACGACCAACTCCGCGAATCTCACCCTGGAAGGCGGCACGATCACTTCGGCCGGCGTAAATGCGCTGGCCGGGCTGGCCAACAACACGGCATCGCTGACCATCGGCGGCACGAGCAAATCCGTTTCGACCACCGCGTCGAGCTTCAGCAATACCGGCACGCTGACGATCGACAAGAGCGACAGCTTCACGGCGGGCAACCTGGCGCAGATCAGCAGCGGAACGCTGACGGCTGGGAATTATGTCCTGGCTGGGAATCTTGATCTGACCACCAGCGGAATCTCCATTACCAGCAACGCAACAAACCTCACCCTGGAAAGCGGCACTATCAATTCGAACGGCGTGAACGCTCTGACTGCCCTGGCTTCGAACAGCGGCACGCTGACGACTGCCAGTGCCGCCAGCTTTACCACCGCGACCACGAGCAACTTCACCAACACCGGTACGGTCGATGTTCAAAAGGCTACGACGCTGACGGTGGGCGGCACCAACAACAGCTACAGCCAGACGGCGGGTACGACAACGGTTGACGGCACGCTGGCCGGGGTTTCAGGTACAGGCGCAGCCAACATTACCGGCGGCACGCTGCAAGGGGCGGGCACGGTCAGCGGCAACGTTTCCGTGGGCAATGCCACCGGCACTGCGGCCACAATCAATGCCGGCGACAGCGGCGCGGCCGGCCTGCTTTCGATCACCGGAACCTACACGCAACTGGCCACCGGGAACTTTACGGGAACCGTCAATGGGACGACCGCCGGAACGACCTACAGCCAGTTGAAGGTGACCGGCGCAGCGTCACTGGCGGGCACGATCAACTTCACGGTAACTGCGGCGTTTCAATCGAAGCTGAAAGTGGGTGAGACGTTCACGGTCTTAACTGCCAGCAGCATCACCGGAACGTTTTCCAACTCAACCATCGCCATCAACTCTTCGTTCCAGTTTGACGTTTCTTATACGTCGACCGGAGTAGTGCTGACCGTTGCCAAGGCCACGCCTTCGGCGCCGTCGGGACAAGCGAACCAGACTGCGGCTTTGGCCGTGGCTAAGCCTTCCAGTGCGCGACTGGCTTCCGGGCACAGCAGCGCAGCGGTTGGAAGCGCGCGGCATGCTGGAACCACCGCGATCAAAGCGAACCCGGTACTGGTGGCCGGCGGAACCAGCCGGAGCGCTCGCTCCGGTGCGGTTCTTAGCGGGGAGCAGTTGGACGTGCGAAGCTGGGAGCACATGCCGGCTTTCGCAAACAATTTAGCGAAGCCCGTGACCGTACAATCGGTGCGCATTCCGAACTCCGGCGCGGTGCAAACCAACCGTTCAGAACTGCGCTCGGGCGCAAGCCAGGCCATCGGCGTAAAGCCCTCCCTTGCCGGCTGGATGAGCGGCAACCGTCGCGTGCCTGTGAAGGCGATGCCCACGGTGCTGCCTCGTATGTCGCGCTAAGCGCAGTCGCCGCGCAATCCGCACCATAACCGTGGTTCGGCTTGCGCGGCTGGTTTAAACTGGTAGGCGATTTTCTGGGGGATCGATTGAGCAAGCAGGGCACTGTTTTTCTCGCGTTGGTTTTGTCGCTCGCGTTTACAGGTTGCGAAAGAGGTCACCGGCACAAAGGCCCGGAAATTACCACTCCTTACGCCGCGGTGCTGCTCGATACCGGGCAGCTTTACTACGGCAAGATCGCCAACGCCGGTTCGGATTTTCCCGAGCTGACCGACGTTTACTACATTCAAAGCCAGGTCAATCAGGAAACCAAGGCGGTGAATAACGTGCTGGTGCGGAGGGGAAGCGAGTGGCACGGGCCCGACCGCATGTTCCTGAACAGCCGCCATGTCGTTCTGGTTGAGCCGGTAGGGACGGGCTCCAAAGTGGCGCAACTGATCGAGGCCGACAAGCAGGGTAAGCACTAAGGCTGGCAACGGGCTGAACTTTGCGCGGGCCTCGCGCTGTGGGTCACTGCGCGCGGCCTGTCCGTTCCCGTAGTCGTACGGCCTTGATAATCCCAGTTCCGCCGTCATTCTGCGATAGAATCTACGCATTCGAATCGCTCCCCCAGAGACAAACATGACTTCATCGCCCCGCCGGTTTCCTCGCCGCGAGATTTTTTTCGCGCTGATACTGGCGCTGATCGCGGTTATCTCCGGCTGCCGCAGCGCGGCCCGCGCGCGCGAGCACGTGGAAAAAGGGAACCAATACTTCGGGCAAAAGCAATTCTCTGCGGCGGAGAGCGAATACCGTCAGGCGATTCAGATCAGTCCCGACTATGCCGACGCCTACTACCACCTCGGCTTGCTGCAAATTCAGCAGGAACACCCCTCGGCCGCGAGCCAGTCGCTGTTGCGCGCGGTCGATCTTGATCCGAAAAATTCCGATGCCCGCCTGAAGTTGGGCGATTTGATGGTTTCCTCTACCCAGTACATTGAGGCGCGCCAGCAGGCTGATGCCGTTCTGAAGCAGGATGCCAGGAACGCCGCCGCGCACCGTTTATTGGGGGAGATCGCGCTGCATCAGATGCAGTACGCCGATGCCGAGAACGAATTGAAGCAGGCGATCAGCCTCGATCCAAGAGATCAACAGACGTACGAAATTCTCGGGCTCACGCAGTTGCTCGATGCGGAGAATGGAGCCGCCGAAAAAAGCTTTCAGACCGCCGTTGACATCCGTCCGGACGACCCGCAGACATTCATCAACCTTGCCGACTACTACAAGGGACAAAACGTGTCCGATCGCGCCGAGCAGGTGTTGCGGCAGGGAATGGCCCGAGATCCAAGAGCTGTCGAATTGCCGATTGCCCTGGCCGGCCTCTACTTCGAGCGAAGCCGGGGTGACGAAGCGAAGCATGTTCTCGGCCAGATCGAGGCGGACGCGAACGACTATCCCGATGGCCGCCGCGCCGTGGCGAATGTTTATCTGGAAAATGGAGACGCCACGGCAGCGCTGGAGCGGTTTCGATCGCTCGCGGCCAAAGACAGCAGCGATCAGGCGGCCGCGAAAAAAGTTGCCGAATGCCGCATCCAGCTGGCGCACTGGCAGGAGGCCGAACAATGGCTCGATCAGCGCGACAGGGACCGCAAAGACCCGGATTTCCGGCTTCTGCGGGCGCGAGTTTATTTGGGCGCGTTCCGCTTGCGCGAAGCCAGAGCGGAGCTGGAGGGCCTGATTAAGGATTCCCCGGATCTTCCCGCGGTTTATTTTTATCTTGCGCAGGTTGATATTGCCCAGGAACAGGCGTTGCAGGCGCAGCAGGCGCTGATCGAAGCTCTGAAAATTCAGCCGGGATATTTACCGGCGCTCCTGGGGCTGGGCAACATCAGCTTGCAGCAGAACGAAGCGGCCGCGGCGCTGTCTTATGCCAGCCGCGTGATCGCGACCAGTTTCTGGGTGGCCGATGCGCACGTGATCGCCGGAAGTTCCTATCTGATGCAGGGCGATCTGACCCAGGCGCAGCGCGCCTTTGAATTGGCGGCGGGATTGAATCCGCGCAGCCCCGCGCCGGAAGAGCGGCTGGGAAAAGTGCTCGCTATGCGAGGCCAGAACGCGGATGCGGAAAAAGCCTACGAGAGTTCGCTGGCCATTGCGCCCGATTACGCTCCCGCTCTGCGAGGAGTGGCCGAGGTGCTGGCGAAGGAAGGGAAGTCCAAGCAAGCCGGCGCCCGCATCGACCAGCAGATTGCGAAACAGCCCAAGGCTTATCAGTTGTATGTGGACAAGGCCGAGTTCTGCATCGCGCAAAAAGATTGGAACTGCGCCGAACGCTTCTACCAGCAGACGCTGCAACTGAATCCTTATTATGTGAACGGCTATCTCGCCCTGGCGCACATCTACGCGGCCACGAACCGCCCGCAAGGAATGATTCAGGCTTACGAGTCCGCCCGCAGCAAATTTCCGGAATACATTCCGACGTATCTTTTGTTGGGCCAGGTTTACGAGTATGTGGGCAATGTGGAGCAGGCGCGGCAGGTTTATCAGGATGCGATCAAGGTCGATCCTAATTCCTACCAGTGCCTGAGCAGCCTGGCGCGCTTGTATGCAGATCACGGCGGTTCGTTGACGGATGCCCTGGAGTTGGCGCAGAAGGCGAAGACGCTGCAACCAGACGATCCGGGGGTGAACGATACTCTGGGTTGGGTTTACTACAAACAAGGTTTGTACCGCTCGGCGGTGCCCGCACTGGAAGCGGCGGTGGCGAAGAATCCGCAGGCAAAATTTCAATATCACCTGGGCATGGCATATCTGGCCGCGGGGCAGGCAGCGCAGGCGCACAGCAGCTTACAGGCCGCATTGCAGTCGGGGTTGAGCGGCGAGGAGGCGCGCTCGGCGCAGGATGCGCTGCAAAAAGCGGGATCCTAGCGGCTATTTTCTTCCCGCTATCGTGAACGCCTTCACCACGATGCCGTTCGGCTGCTTTCCCACCGGGATCATCGTCAGCAGCGAATATTCAGTCGGTTCGAGTTTGCGCGGGGAACGCTTCTGGATCACGGTGACGTCGCCCGCCTGCGTGTCGAGCACGAGAAGGTAATTCTGGTCCTGGGAGAGCGCCAGGTTGTCGGGGCGGCTGCCCACCGGCAAGGTGCCGATTCTGCGGCCGGCATCGATGTCGTAGACCGCGACGCTGTCGGAGCCGAAATTCGTCGCATAGAAACGCGAGTTATCGCTCGTGACCACGGCGTGCGAGGGATGTTGACCCACCAGTACACTATTACCGACTTCGTTATTACCTGTTTCTATCATCGAAATACTGTCGGCGTCGAAGTCGCAGACGATCAATTCGCCGCCGTCAGGTTTTAACGAGAGGCTGACCGGAGTGCGCCCCACGTCGAGCAGGGCCAGCACGCGGTCCGCGTTCTGAGCGTTCCCAGCCAATGCGATCGACGCGACCTGTGACGATCCCGAACAGGCGACGAAAGCTTTGCTGGAATCGGGCAGGATGGCGATGTCTTCGGGTTGACGGCACACCGGCAAGGTTGCGCGCACTTGCATTTTCACCGCGTCGATAATCGAGACGGTATCGTCGTCGCGATTGGAGACGACCACGGTATTACCGTCAGGCGAAACCCGCGCCAATCCCGGTTCGGAACCCACGCGAACGTTGCCGACTACGGCGCGTTTGTCGAGATCGATGACCGAGACGTTGCTGGAGCCGGCGTTGGCCACGTAGGCGCGCTTTCCGTCGCTGGAAACATCGATGAAATACGGGCGGCCGTGGACGCCGATGGTCGCCACCACGGAGTTGGTCTCGGCGTTGATCACGCTGACATTGTTCGAGCCCGTGTTTACGGCGTAAATCTCATTCTTCTTCGCGTTGGCGGCCACACCGGTGGGGAGCACGCCAACGGGAATGGTCTTAGCCAGGCCGAAAGTCCGCAGGTCGATAACGGTTACGGTATTACTGCCTCCGTTAGTAACGTAAGCGTACTCGCGGTAGGCGGGGCCGTAGTTGGGAAGCGACCTCTCGTGAAAATACCACCAGGCGCCGGCGGCGATCAGCGGAGCGGCGGCAAGGATGAGCAGGAACTTTTTCAAGGGTCAAGTCTAACGGAACTCTTGTCGACTCGACGCGGTTGAAAAGCGGGTTTCTCGACTACGCGGAATTTCCCGTCGCCGGGAAATTCCGCTCCGCTCGAAATGACAGAGTTCAAGCTGCTCGAAATGACGGGGTTCATTTATTCAGAGTTTCTTAAACGAGAAGGCAGCATAAGCCACTAGGAGAGGTTCAGAGCTTTCCTGACGGTGCCGCGCTCTTTCTGAATTTTTTCCTGGAGAAGCGTGATGGCGTAGATCAGTTGCTCGGGCCGGGGCGGACATCCTGGAACGTAAATATCGACCGGAATCACCTGATTCACGCTCTGCACCAGAGCGTAATTGTTGAACACGCCCCCGCTGGTGGCGCATGCGCCCATGGAGATCACCCATTTCGGTTCGGGCATCTGCTCCCAAAGCTGGCGAATGACGGGCGCCATTTTGTTGGAGACGCGCCCGGCGATGATCATCAGATCGCTCTGCCGGGGCGACGGGCGAAAGACTTCCGCGCCGAAGCGCGCGATGTCGAAACGCGAGGCGCCCATCGACATCATTTCGATGGCGCAGCAGGCCAGGCCGAAGGTCATGGGCCAGATCGAGCCTTTGCGCATCCAGTTCACGGCGTGGTCGATCGTGGTCAGCACCAGGCCTTCCGGCGCGGGGTTGCCGTAGGTTAGCTCCTCAACGACTTTCTTGCCGTCGTGAACGTCAACGTAGGGGCCGAAATCTAAAGCGCGGGGCATGAATGTATTTTAGACCAAACCGGGCAGGCGGGGGCGTTGGGCGATGCCGAGCCCATCCGAAAAACACGGGCCCGCAAAACGGCATGTTGTACATCGACGACAACGGCGGCGGCGGCAGGCAGGGCATATCGCTCTCCGGCACCGGCGATTAGTGCCGCCGATTACGGGTGGTCCTGAAACGGCGCTTTACGCGGCTTCGCCCTTCACCTGAACGCCGGCCCATTTTTCCAGCAGAGTTAGAGTGGCGGCGTAGTCGAGATTGCTGTGTCCGTCTTCTGTCGCCATCTCGTAAATTTCTTCCACCGTCTCCAGGCCGGGCAATTTCACGCGGGCTTCTTTGGCAGCTTCGAGCGCCAGCAGGATGTCTTTGTGCATCAGCCGCAAGGGAAAGTTCGGCGTAAAGTCGCGTTGTAGAACGAACGGCGCTTTATATTCGACCACGCCCGAGCGGACCATGGTGGATTCGATCAGCGAGACGAGTTGTTGGGCATCCACGCCAAGTTTTGTGGCCAAGGTGACGGCCTCGGCGAAGCCTTCATAGATGAGCGCGATCTGAAGATTCATGGCCAGCTTAGTGGCTTGCCCTTTGCCGGTTTCGCCCATGCGGAAAATCTTTTTTCCCATGGCGGCGAACAGCGGTTTCAGGCGTTCGACGGGGGCTTCGTCGCCGCCAACCATGAAAATGAGGGAACCGTTGGCCGCGCCGATTTTCGACCCGGTCATGGGAGCGTCGATATAAGCTGCGCCTTTTGCGCGCACGCGCTCGGCAAATTTCACTGTGGCAGAAGGTGCGATCGTGCTGGAGTCGGCGACGATCATGCCTGCGGCCAGTGATTGCTCGATGCCGTCCGGGCCGAACAAAATCTTTTCTACTGCGGCGGTGTCGGAAACGCACATCCAGACGACTTCTGCGCCTTGCGCCGCGGCCGCGGGAGTAGGCGCTACGCCAGCGCCTTCCACGAGTTTGCCCGGCGTGCGGTTCCATACCGTGACTTCGTGACCTGCTTTTGCCAGATTCGTGGCCATGGCATGGCCCATGATTCCCAACCCCAAAAATGCGACTCGCATAATTGCCTTTCTTCTGAAAAACGCCCGTCTGCGATTAGAAACGAGAGGGCCACGCAGGTCAAGCGAAGGGGGGAAACATAAAACGGGGCGCGAATGCGCGCGGCAGCCCTTCACAGGAAGTCTCAGTGCCTGAGAGCGCCCGCGGCGGAGCAAGAAGGAGAGTTGTGCGCTCGTTGTTTAAGAATCTGCACTTGCAGGTGTGCAGGAACCTTCACATCGACAGCCGTAGGGAATCCGGGATATAGTCCGAACGCGGCAACTTCTCTCTTGCAGCCCCTGCGTTAAGGAAACTCCGGTTGAACGAATTCAGAGGAAAAAATCATGAAAAGGAATCTCCCTGGCCTTGCTTTCTTCGGCTTAGTTCTCTCTCTCGTGCTGCCCGCGTCAGCACAACTGGTACAGATCAGCGGCGACAATCTTACAAATAAAGACAGTACGCACCGTACGGAGGTTGAGCCTGACACGTTCGCGTGGGGCAATACGATTGTCAGCGCGTTTCACGTGGCGCGGCGGCCGGGTTCGATCGGGTGGGGCAGCGGTGATGTTGGTTTTGCCACTTCAACCGATGGCGGCGTCACCTGGACGCATGGCAATCTGCCCGGACTCACAGTGAACTACCAGGGCGGAACCTACGGCGCGGCGGCCGATCCGTCGGTGGCGTATGACGCCAAGCACGGCGAGTGGCTGATTTCGACACTGCCGCTGGTGGGCCTTAATCCGCTCTCGCAGTACATTGGCGATGTCGCGGTAAGCCGCTCGTCGGATGGGTTGACCTGGGGTAATCCCATCAACATTGATAAGACCCACCTGGACGACAAGAACTGGACGGTCTGCGACAACAACTCGAGCAGTCCTTATTACGGAAACTGCTACACAGAGTGGGACCAGGCTTATGGAACGGGAGATGTGCTGATGAGCGTCTCCAGCGATGGCGGACAGACCTGGGGCAAAGGATTGGCGTCAGCCGACCACGCCACCGGCCTGGGTGGAGAACCGCTGGTTCAGCCGAGCGGGACGGTTGTGGTGCCGTTCCAGGACGGCGGAATTGCGGCGTTTACCTCCAGCAACGGCGGGACGAGTTGGAACAAGAGCGTGTTTGTCGCCAGTATTACCAGTCATGGGGATGCGGGTGGAATACGGAATCCGAACCTGCCCGGCGCCGCCATCGACGGAGCGGGAAAAGTTTTTGTGGCGTGGGCGGACTGCCGCTTCCGCAAAAGTTGCAGCTCGAAC
>DATLKM010000381.1:0-3968 GCA_035538435.1 Binatia bacterium | reverse complement strand
AAGAAAAACCGCGCCCGTCGCGCCTTTCCGGTTTATACTCTTGCAGGCCGGGCCCCCACCCGCGCATCTTAAACCACCTCGCGTATCCAGGAGACTTACTTGCACACCCGCTACCAGGTTCGTTCGCGCTCGTATACCTTTGCCCTGACAATTATTTTTCTGTCTCTTCTTGCCGCTTCGTTTTCGATCCCAGTCAATGCTCAAACCGGCTTCACCGGAATTTTCGGCGGCGGCCCATTCTATAAAGGCAACGTCGGACCCAACATCACCGAAATTGAGAACTCCGGTTTCACCGAAGCCATCGTTTGGAGCGTCGAAGTCAGCAGCACTGGCGATCTCAATTTCAACGGAGAATTTCCTCTTACTTCCGGCGGCGTCTACGTCGGCAATAGCTACTATCCGAACTTTCCCGCCGACATGGCGCAACTGAAGCAGGGCACGGTCAAGCGCGTCACCTTCAGCGTCGGCTCATCCAATTACGGCGACTGGGAGGACATCACTTCTCTCGTTCAGTCGCAGGGCACCGGCCCCAACAGCATTCTGTATAAAGATTTCGCCGCCCTCAAAGCCGCCATCCCCGCCCTTGACGCTATCGACTTCGACGACGAGAACAGCTACAACTCGCCGACCACGGTTCAATTCGCCGTCATGCTGGGCAATATGGGCTACCACGTTATGCCCGACCCATACGACAACAACAGCTATTGGACAAGCCTGGTCTCGCAAATCAACACGCAGCTTCCCGGCACTGTCGACGGTATTCACCTCCAGGCCTATGCCGGCGGCGCGGGCAACAGCCCCTGTGTGGGATGGAACTTCGGCACTGTCCCCGTCTTCCCCGGACTCTGGGACCAGTTCGACACGCCCGCCCAGGTCGAAACCACCATGGCGGGATGGCACAGCCAGTGCGGAATCATCGGCGGCTTCATGTGGCTCTACGATGACTTCGTCGGCAATGGACTCGCCGCGCAATATGCCAACGCCATCAACACCGCGGTCGGCCAGCCCGGCTTCACCATGTCCGGCCCAACCAGCGTTTTCCTGAATCAGAGTTCCACCGCCAACGCCGCCATCAAGATCACCGATCTGAACGGCTTTACCGGACAAGTCACCCTCACCGTAACCGGGCTGCCGAAAGGCGTGACCGCAGCCGTGCAGGGCCAGGGCAATCAACAAAAAGTCGCGCTGAAAGCCACGCCCACAGCCACCACCGGATTCAGCACAGTAACCATAACGGGGACCTCCGGCAGCATCACGCAATCCATCACACTGTCTCTCGCCGTGAGCGCCGCCATCGGAACCACCGGTCAGGGCACGCAAGTCAATCTGTCTTCCGACTTCAACACCTACGGCATTTACACGAACGGTTCCACCTACACCACCGGCGGCCTGGATGGCGGAGGCTACTCCTATTCGGAAAATCTGCTCACCACTTCCCGCGTACTGAGCGGAACCCTGTTCGATCTCGGACCCGGCAACGCCCCCGATGCTGTGACCGGCGCCGGACAGACCGTCACCCTGCCGCAAGGCAAATACGTGGGCCTGCTTTTGCTCGGCACCGGAGTGGAAGGCACGCAGGCTTCCCAGGTCCTGACCATTACCTACACCGACGGAACCACGTCGAAGATCACGCAAAGCTTCAGCGATTGGTTCACTCCGCAGAATTTCCCCGGAGAGTCGGAAGGCGTGGCCATGGCCTACCGCAACTTCGACAACGGCACCGAAGATAAGCGCACGTTCAACCTGTACTCGTATCGTATGGCGCTGAACGCGGCGAAAACCGTGCAAAGCCTAACCCTGCCCAACAATTCGCACGTGGCGGTGCTGGCCGCAACCCTGCTAAGCACCAAGTAGCGCAGGAAATCAAACGAAGACGTAGCAGAGAAATAAAGTTCCCCACTCAAGATCTTTCAGGCTTGAGTGGGGTCTTTGTTTGGCGTGAGTAAATTTTCATTTCTTTTGAAATGCCATCTCTTTTTGAATGTCATCCCGACCGAAGCAGGTTATCGCGCAAGCGATGACACACGAGTGGAGGGACCTTGTGTTTTATTCGGACGACCGCGGAATTACTTCGCCGGCAGCACATCATAAAGCGGCTGCGCCGGCACCACGCGCGGATTTCCTTCCGTTACCGATATTGCGAAAATTCGAATCTTATCGTTTTTCGGCAGGGTTATGCTTTTCGCGCCCGCGGGCAGATCGATCGAGTACACAAACAAATACGAATACCGGTACGCGACATTTTCACCGCTCCCATTGTGGTGATGCGAACAGTACCACGCGACATCGGCGCGCTTGATGTAACCCGGCTTGAGTCCGGTCATCTGGCCATAATCGTCGTTGGAAGTGTCTTTCGAACTCCACTGCCGGTCGTCCCACTGGCCGATGAATCCGCCCCAGTCTTCAACGTTCACCTCGAATGCGGAATCGCCTGCCTTGAAAGTAGCGGCTTGGTCGCCGTCGGCCGAGGCGGCGAGGATATAAACGCGATTGTGATTTCCCCCCGGAATCTGGATGGTCTGGCCCGTCGCAACCACAGCGTTGGGCGAGCCTGTCTTCGCCGACGCAAGTTTGAATTGAACGCCATTGAACATCATCGTTTCCGGCAGCATCTCCGCGGGATAGGCATTGCCTTTGCCGTCAAATCCCGCGCCTGATTTCGTGCCATCGTTGCTGGCAGCCGCCAGATCGTAGCGCAGAGCGATGGGTTCAGATTTCACCGCTTCAAGCCGTGCAGCGGTTTCGCCCAGCTTGATGGCGAACGTCCGCGGCTGGTACGCGGAAAAAGAAGCCAGCAGGGCGCCGTTGCTCAAGACCGCCGAGCCGAGCGGCTGCTCCTGCCCGTTCACCTCGCGCGCGGAAACGATGGGCGCCGCGAAAGAAATCCTTACGTCCCGCTGCGGCTTGCCATCGAGTTCCACCAGCCGCGCAATGATTTCGTCGCTCTGCTCGGCTTTCTTTAGCGCCAGCAGTCGAATGCGCGGACTGCTGATTTTCAGCAGTGAAAACTCGCGGCCAAGATCGCCAGGATGGGCTGAGGTTTGAAAAGCCATGAGAGGGGCGTTGAGCCGCTGGCCCTGCCAGTCGGTCTGCGCCTGGCGCCACCCTCCGGAATGAGGCGCAATTCCGTAGATAAATTCATGATGGCCAAGGTCCTGCGTGCCCTGGTCCGGATAGCCGCCGCGCGTGCCCGGCGTGCGAATCAGCGTTAACCGGATGGTATGATCGTTCGGCTTGTCGGAGCCGTTCTTGCAGTCGGTGAGAATGGTCGCGCCGAACTCCCCGCTCATATCGGTCAAATCGATCCACTGGTGCGACGGCACTTCGAATTTCTTCGGGTTCGCCGTGGGCCGCTCAATCGTCCCAATGTCCCAGTTGTACGTCGCCATTTCGTTGGAAGCGGTCAACGGAAAACTCGCCTTCAGGTTCGACTCTTTCGTGTTCCAGTCGATGGAGTTGACGAACTCAATCCGCCGGCCGGCGCTGCCGGGAGAAAGGCGCACGATCTGCACGAACTTCGATCCGGCAGTCTCGCGCGAAACTTCAACCGCCACGCGCGCCGGCCCGTTTTCCACCACGCGCGCTTTCGCCGGGCCGCTCACGTACGCCTTGGGCGCGGCCTGTTCCTGCTCCCAATCCATGTTCCACGCCGGCCAGTGCTCGGGATTGTCATACGAAATTTCCAGCCGCGCCGGAGCGGCCAGCAGTTCGCGGTTCAGCGACTTGTCGAAGATGCTGGCCACGTCGCCGTCGGCATTTAACATCACGCGGTAATATTCGTTTTCCAGCGAGTGTTCATCGACCTTCAGGCTGGTCGCCAGCGGAGCTTCCGTCGGCCCGCTTTCCACGCGGTAAACCGCGTACGCCACCGATGGCACATGCGCCGAAAAGATAACTTTGCCGTTCGAAATTTGTGCATGCACTTCCTTGCCGTCTGGTGCGGTCACGTGAACGGCTTTCGGCATGCC
>DATLKM010000380.1:0-8826 GCA_035538435.1 Binatia bacterium | reverse complement strand
CGGATGAGCGGCCCGGTTGACAGAACCCCGATTTTGGCCCAAAGTGTGTGCGTCGTCCTGTTGCGACTGTTCCCGGGTCCTGCCGGCCGCATTTTGCGGGGCGGGCTTTGTCCATGAAAAAGGGGCTGTTGATTTTCGCTGCGGTTCTCACCCTGGTGCTGCTGGTGGGTGTGGCGGCCATTGCTGCGAACGAGTGGCGGCAGATCGGCTCGACCACCGCAGGCGACACCGTTCTGGTGAGCGCCATCAGCGCGCAAAGGCACGGCCTGCGCACCGCCTGGGTGCGGGTGGAATATAAGGAGCCGACGAAACTGCCACAGGGCGGACCGTTCGTTGAGCTGCGCGCGCGCGTGCGCTTTAATTGCGCAGGGAGCAATGCCGGCGCCGGACTCACTGCCAACTCCGAGTGGTTCTACTCTCGCGATCACAGCGGCAAGCTGGTGGTGAGCAAGAAGAGCCGACGCGACGATCAATTCGGACAACCCTCGGAAGGCGATTTTGCCGGCCTGGCGAGGGATTTTGTCTGCAAGCAGAAGTGAAAAGAGTCCGTGGTCCGGCGCCGTGAGTCGGGGTGACACGCGTTGCACCGGCCCGGGCCTGCGGGCCCGACTCAGGACTTCTGAGAACTTTTCCACAGGATGGCACCTCCGTAACTCCGCGAAGCACTTCCACGCGCGGGGCTTCCGTCATATGCTGATAACCATGCGCGGCTGGCCGAACCAGACCGCTGGCATTTTATGGACTCGCCTCGACTTTACTCCCTGATTGCGGTAGGCGGCGTTTTAGCTGTGGGCGGCTATGCCCTGCTGCGGCGCAAGCCCAAGGGCCCGGCGGAGCTGGAACGCGAGCGCCGCACCTGGCTTGACGGCATTGGCCGCATCACAGACGGAACTGTGATTGACGTGCAGGAATTGCCGATGAGCGACGGCCATCATGCGGCCGTACTGCTGATTTACAAGTACGATGTGGCGGGCGTGTCGTACGAGTGTTCGCAGGATGTGACGTATCTGCGGCAGTGGATCAATCTGCACTCCTGCCGGCTGGGGCTGCCCACGTCGGTAAAATACGATCCGCACAATCCGGGGAATTCGCTGGTGGTGTCGGAGAGCTGGATGGGGCTAAGGCAGTGGCCCTGAGATGCCTCGTCCCGCCGGTGAAAAGGCGTGACTTCCGGATGACGCAGGGAATGATCGACATCGAATAAATGGACTGGCTGTGATGCCGCATTGGACTTGAAATAGTCTCGTCGGCGATACTGTTCAGGCACCTTCAAACTTGTTTTTTTCAGGAGCCTTGCATGTCCGCACCCAGCCGCCGACCGGAAATTCGGCGCCGCCGTACCCGCCATCACAAGATTGCCAGCCTGCGCAAACGTCTGGCCGCCACGCAGAATGACGCGGAACGCACGCGCATCTCGGCCAAACTGCACAAACTCTCGATCGCTTCGCCGGGAAACGCGCTGGCGAAATAGCCGACGAACCCATCGCTCTTGAAGGAGGCCGCCCTAGTTCTTCTAGAATCCTTCTACTGGGGCCGTCCAAAGAACAAGACGTAGCCGTCGGGATCGGAAATCTCAAAGCCGCGCAGGCCGTCGCTCGTGTTCTGGAGCGGGGCGCTAAAGTTCACGCCTCGATTTGAAAATTCGGCGGCGAGGGCATCCGGGTCCGGGACGTAGACGAAAGCGTCCCACTTCAGAAAGGGATGCCGCCGCGAGTTGGGCAGGGGCAAAACGTCTTTTTGCGATTTGACGAAGAGTTGCGCGCCGTCCCGGCCGAGGATGGCGAAAAAAGGATCTCGATCCGGCTGGCGGAATCGGGTCTCAAAACCGAGCCGGTTGCCATAGAAGTCGATGCTCTGATCGACGTTGCTGACGACGAAGAAGGGTGAAATCGCCTGCACGCTCGGTCGCGTCATACACAACGGCTCGCTTTCGACAGTTTAGCCGCACCAAATCTAGTTTCCATCGCCGGCTCTTTTTTCCCTTCCGCCCGCGCTCTTCAGGCAGCGCCGGTCGTCGATTTCTGCCGCGGTCTGGCGGTTTTCCCCTCCGCCGCCAGCACTTCGCCGTAAACTTCGGCGATACGCCGCGCCGAATGTTCCCAGGAAAACCGCGCCGCCTGCTTGACGCTGCGCTGCTTCATCTTTTCGCGCAGCGCCTGATCGAGCAGCACGCGGTGAAGGGCACGCATGATCTCAAAGACATTTTCCGGATGCACCAGCACGGCCGCGTTGCCGACGACTTCAGGCAGCGAGGAAACATTCGAGGTGACGACCGGAGTGCCGTGCGCCATGGCTTCCAGCGGCGGCAGCCCGAAGCCTTCGTAGAGGGACGGAAAGACGAAAATTTTCGCCTGATCGTAAAACGTGCGCAGGGTCTCGACGGGAACAAATCCCAAGAAGCGCACGTCGTTCTGCATGCAGCTGCGAATCACCGTGCGGCGCAGTTCGGGGTTGCCGGAAAGATCGTCGCCAATAATGATCAGCTTGAGATCGGGATACACCTGATCTTTCGCCAGTTCGGTTTTCAGCGCGGAAAATGCTTCGATCATGCGGCCGACGTTTTTGTGCGGGCTGACGCGGCCGGCGTAAAGCAGGAAGGGGTAGGCGACCTGATATCGCTGCGCGATCAGTTGACGTTCGGCGGCGGTGGCGTGGCCGTGCAGGAAGCGCTCGTCGATGGCGTTGTAAACGACCTCGATTCGAGGCGAGGGGATGCCGAAGAGTTTTTCGATTTCAGTCTTGGTGAAGTTGGAAACGGCGAAGATACGAGCTGCGCCATGAAGCACGCGCCGGGTGAGCTGGAAGTGTAATGCGCCCCAGAATCCGGTTTGCTGGCGGGCGCGGGAAAGGTGTTCGAGCAGGTCGTGGACGGTCATTACATAGGGGCAAGGCAGGCTGCGGGGCACGGAAAACAGATTGGGAATGTGCACCAGATCGCATTGCAGGCGCTTGACGGCGGCGCGAAAAGCGCGGAAGCCGGCGACGGAACGCTCCGGCTCGATAACTGGGACGGTCTGAAAATTAGCCGGCAGCGGGCCGATCTCTTCCACTTTGGCGGGCGATCCGATCAGGAAGTACGCGGTTTGGTGGTCGATGCGCCCCAGGTTGCGCACGACGTTGCGAATGTAGGTGCCCACGCCGAATTCGGTCATCCGGCGGATGTCGATGGCGATTTTCACCAAGGGCATTTAAGCACAGAAGCGCGCGGGTGAGAACGGGGTTGTGGAAAAGCGGCAGATCAGTGCCAGGCTCCCAGCAACCGGCGAACGTCGACGAGCTGCCCGATGTGATAGGCGTTGTGATCGGCGAGCAGCATGGCTTCGCGCAGGATGGTCTGCCCCTCGCCCCAGGGGATGAGCGCAAACAGATCTGTTTTGGGGTTCGCGACCAGGTCCTGCATGGACTTTAAATCTCTGCGAAATTCCCGAATGCTTTTGTCCCATGCGGCGGCGTTGGCGGGCGCTTCGGATTTGGGCCAGTAATCTTCGGGCCATTTGTGGGCTTTGTATTTTGGATTGATGCTGAATTCGAGGATGTCCCATTGGGCCAGGCGGAGGTGCTCGAGCAGCATCCAGGCAGTATGCGGGTATTCCTGGGGCTTTACGCCGCGCAGGTTTTCGGGCAGGTCTTTGACAGCGTCATCGAAGCGGGCGTGCGCGCCGCCGCCATCGAGCAGGAAAAACAGGTGCTCGCGCAGTTGCCGGTCGTGCGATTTGCCGTTTTTTGTGTTTGCTTTTTTCTTCATTGCGGGTCCTCTGGGATTTGAATCGGGCTCTGTATGGGGAATTCCATGACCGCCTCGCGGACTTTGCTTTGCGCCAGCAAATCTTCTTCCGGCTTTTCGCCGCGCAGCACGCGGCCAATGGCGCGCACAATACGGCGCATGGGCAACATACCTTTTTCATCCGTCAGGAAAATCTCTCCCGTGCGGCGGCCGCGGTAAAACCAGCGCTTGAGCAGTGCCAAGTGCTCCATGGTTTCGAGGGAAGTTTTGGTCTTCGCGGCGGGAAGCTCGTCCAACGCTTCCTGCACGCGCGACTCCATCGACTGCGGCTTGGCTTGTTCCACCTGTTGAATATTAAAGACGGCCGGACCGGCAATGGCGGCGCGGTCCACGCGAAACAGTTTCACGGTTCCGGCAATTTCCGAAGGCTGGATCATCAGGGCCATCATGCGATCGAGGCGGCAGACGATTTCCGCAAGCTGGCTGGAGACGGGCTTCAATTTTTCCAGCCGCACATGAATGGCGGCGGCGTCTTCGAAGGCGAGGTCGGCGGAGGCGCGGTCGCGCTGCGCGGAAAGCTCGCGCACCAGAGAATCGCCGCTGGAATCGAAATAGGCCTGCACGCGCTTCACCTCGCCGGCATATTCTTCGTCGCTGCAGCCTTTGAAGCAGGGAGCCAGGCACATCTTCATCTCGGAATAGATGCAGCCGGGAAACGTGGGGTCGGGATGAAGATCGTCGACGCAGCGGCGCACTTCGAAAAAATCCAGCGAGTCGTTCATGAACTTTTCGGCGGCCGCGCGCGAAACGAACGGCCCATAGTAAAGCGCAGGCCCGTTCAGCCGCCCCAGGCGCGTAGTCATGGAAGCGCGAGGATATTGATTCTCAAGATGCAGTTTGATCAGCGGGGCGAAGCGGAATCTCATACGCCGCGCATAAGTTTTCGGGAAGGTCGCACGCAGCACGCAGTAGAGAAGAAAGCCGGATTCGAAATCGGAGCCGGTGGGAGTGAACTCGATCGCGCTGACGCGGTCGCGCAGGTTGAGTTTTCTGCCGCTTTCGCCGGCCGCGCCCAGCAGTCGTTGCAGGCGCCGGCGCAGGTTGGCGGTTTTGCTGACGTAGGGCTCGGCGCGCTCGTCCGTGCCGCGGAGGAGAAAGACGGCGGGCGTGGCGGGAGCCTGGGCGAATATTTCCGGGTCGCGTTCGGGAGCGAATTCCAGCCGCTCAGTCAGCACCCGTTTATTTTAGTGTGGATTCAGCTTCCCGACGTGGGCAAAACCCTTCACCACAGAGTCACAGAGACACAGAGGAAGACGAAGCGAGGGAGGGGTCTCGAAAAGGTGAGCTGAACCATCCAAGCATCGATAACGGTCACAGATAAGTAGGGTTTCTCTGTGACTCTGTGTCTCTGTGTCTCTGGGGTGAAAAAGGCTTGCGGAAAACAAAGCGGCGGAGGTTCGCATCTGCTGCGAACTCCGCCGCCAATATCGTGACGAACCGGCTACAAGCGCGTGCCTGTTTTAGGCGCGGGCGCCGACCGCGGCCGGCTCGGGGGCCGGAATGCTCTTGTCTTCGCCGTTGGGCTTGGTTTGCGCCGGCTGGCCGCCCTTGCGGATGTCGATGCCGCCCTTGAAATACGCGCCGTCTTCAATGGAGATGCGCGCGGCCACGACGTCGCCGGTGAGCGAACCATCGCTGCGGATATCGACGCGGTCGCTGGCGGTGAGATTGCCGCGAACTTTGCCGAGCACGACGATTTCGCGGGCGTTGATGTTGGCGGCGACTACGCCGTTGCGGCCGATGGTGACACGATTGCCCGCCAGGCTGATGGAGCCTTCCACGCGGCCATCGATGTACAACGATTCCGATCCTGTGACTTCGCCCTTGATCACCAGCGACTTACCAATGGTCGCCTGGTCGGCGGTAGTGGTGGTTGACGCAGCCGGACGCGGCGCGACGGCAGGCTCACTCGCCATGGCAGGCGCATTCGGAGTAGACATAGTTGGACGCTCCGGCTCTGCTGGTCGGCCAGGGGTCGTAGGCTGATTCGTCGGCTTCCACATGGGTGCTAAGTTTCCTTTCCTTGTTGGGATTAGGGATCACGCGCCGCACTTGCGTGACCAAATCGAATTGTACTCCGCTGTCTCAAAATGAGCGCTGTGGAAAATCCTTTCTTTTCAATAAAGTTTCCTTGTTTGGTACGTCCTTCCGATTTTTCTGGAACCTGAGTGGCGGTCTCAAAACCGGAGGGCGGCCGTCTCAACCGTGTAACAATTCCCCAAGGTTATCCCCGTAATTTCTGGCAGCGGCGGGCTCTGCGTGATTTCAGGTGAATTCCGCCCGTTAGCCGCGCAAACGTTTGGCTAAAATCCGCCTGGGCCGAGGTGCCTCGCAGATCTGTTTGACTGGGCCGCTCACCGTCCTTAAGATTAGACACTCTCCTGCGATTCGGCCCCGAAAGCGGACAAACAATGAGCGAAACGATCACCATCGGTCAGGTCATCTCGCACTACCGCATCGTCGAGAAGTTGGGCGGCGGCGGCATGGGCGTGGTTTACAAGGCCGAGGACACCAAACTCGACCGTTTCGTGGCGCTGAAGTTCCTGCCCGATGAAGTGGCGCGCGATCCGCTGGCGCTCAGCCGTTTCCGGCGCGAAGCCAAGGCGGCTTCCGCGCTGAATCATCCCAATATTTGCACCATTCACGAAATTGACGAGCAGGACGGCCGGACTTTCCTGGTCATGGAGTATCTGGACGGGGTGACGCTGAAGAACAAGATCGGCAACCGTCCGCTGGAAACCGAGACGCTGCTGACCCTGGGGATTGAAGTGGCCGACGCGCTCGATGCAGCGCACGCCGCGGGCATTGTGCATCGCGACATCAAGCCGGCAAATATTTTTGTCACCAAGCGCGGCCACGCCAAGATTCTCGATTTCGGCCTGGCTAAAGTTGCTCCGGCAGCAAGAGAGCTTTCCGCCGGCCCCACGGCCGCGACCATTGCCGACAGCCAGGAATTTCTTACCAGTCCGGGCAGCACCGTGGGCACGGTCGCCTACATGTCGCCGGAGCAGGCGAAGGGGAAGGAACTGGATCCGCGCACCGATCTTTTTTCGTTCGGCACCGTCCTGTATGAAATGGCGACGGGTTCGCTGCCGTTTGCGGGAGACACGTCGGCCACGATCTTCGACGGGATTCTGAACCGCAATCCGATTCCGCCGCTGCGGATGAATCCGGGCTTACCCCCGAAGCTGGAAGACGTAATCGCGAAGCTGATGGAGAAAGACCGCGATCTGCGCTATCAGTCGGCGGCGGAGGTGGTGGCGGATCTCAAGCGTCTGCGGCGCGACACGGAATCGGGCCGCGAGCTGGCGCGCGATTCGGGCTCTACCCGTGTTTCGGGAACGGCTGTTCCGGCGGCGCAGGGCGAACACGCCTCCGGCAGTTCGGCATTGTCGGAGGTGGCGAAGCAACATAAGACCGGAATTGGAGTGATCGCGCTGATCGTGATTATTCTGGTGGCGGCGGCCGGCTTTGGAGTGTACAGCCTGTTCTTCGCCAACCGCCGCGTGCCGTTCCAAAGCGTGCGTATTACAAAGGTGACCGGTACGCATAATGCGCGGCTGGGCGCGATGTCGCCGGATGGGAATTACCTGGCGTACGTGATCAACAATGAGGGGCAGCAGTCGGTGTGGTTGCGGCACCTTTCCAGCGAGAGCAACGTGCAGATTGTCCCGCCCCAGCATGTGGAGTATCACGCGCTGCGTTTTTCGCCGGACGGCAGCCACATCTACTACTCGCACACGCAGCTGGTGAGCGGGCCGGCCTCGCGGGAATACGATCTTTACCGCGTGGCCGTGCTGGGCGGAACCCCGCAGCTCCTGATAAAAGACGTGGATACGACGCCCAGCTTTTCGCCCGACGGCCAGCGCATGGTTTTTGGCCGGGCCAACGATCCCGAACCCGGCAAATATTTCATTATCGTCGCAAACGCCGACGGGACAGGCGAGACAACGCTTACTTCCGGCTCCATGAGCAAACTCATGGTCGACGTTGCATGGTCGCCTGACGGAAAACAATTGGCGGGCATTCTGTTCGAGTCCGTCGGCAACAGCTTCATGGCGATAACGCTGCTCGACCCTAAAACCGGCGCGCAAAAGATCGTGGCCCGGCCCGTGGCGACCGGAATGAACAGCCTGGCCTGGCTGCCGGACGGAAAATCGGTGGTCGTCACCTATCAGGGAGCGGAGACCAACTTCTCGCGCCGGCAAATTGCTTTGATCAGCTATCCCGAAGGCAAATTCCGCCCGGTGGTCGCCGACACCAACGACTATGCGAACCTGAGCGTCTCCTCCGATGGTGCCACCATCGCGAGCGTGCTGCGCCAAAACATCCGCGACATTTACGTCAGTTCCGGACAAAAACCGGACTACTCCGACGCGAAGCAGATTACCTCGGGTGATCCCGTGGAAGATGTGTCCTGGAGCAAGAGCGGCGCGTTGTTGGCCGATCAGTTGCCGGTGGTGCGGATTCTGAACGACGATGGCAGCGCGAAGGGTGAAGTCGCCGCCGAAAAAGACGGGGCCAACATCGAATCACATCGTTGCGGCGAGGGCTTGATCTTCGGCCGGGGCAGCCTGCTGTCGAACGGATTGAATATCTGGTATGCCGATGGCAACGGCGCGGGCGCGCGCCAGATTACCCAGGGAAAAAACGATCGGTATGCGGTTTGCTCGCCTGACGGCAAAACCGTCTTCTACCTGGATATGGTGAACGACGCGTACATGAAAGTGGGGTTGGACGGCGGGAAGGCGGAACGGCTAACCTCTGTTTTTGGAGAATCCGACGCCCGCTTCGACATTTCTCCAGACGGCAAGCTCGCGGCGCTCGGCACCTACGATTTTAAAGCGCAGCGGCCAAGCATTACCGTGTTCTCTGTGGAGTCGGGCAACATAATTCGCACTCTTGAATACGACCCGCGTCACGCCGGGATTCTGCGCTTCAGTCCCGACGGAAAAGGAGTGGTATACCCGATTCACGACAAGGGCATGGACAATCTTTGGCTGCAACCGGTCGACGGCGGCCCCGGCCGCCAGATTACGAAT
>DATLKM010000379.1:0-26545 GCA_035538435.1 Binatia bacterium | reverse complement strand
ATTGGAACGCCGGTGTTGTTGAGCGATCTGCCGGCGGGGAACGCTTCGGGGCGCGTCGCCAGTTGCCTGCCGCTCGGCAAAGATGGGCAGAACTATCTAATTGGCGTGTCCCTATACAACCACGGAAATGTATGGGGAGTTGCGAATCCGCCGGAGGATTGGAATTGTGCCGACGCCGCGGGGGCGGCGTCCCAGGGGCGGCAACAGTGGCCTTACAACGTTTTTTCTGGAAACGTGAAATCGCATTCGAAGAAATAGAGAAATCGGGCCCTTTCGCGGGTTGAAAAGCGGACGGGGCACGGTGTGCCGTTCTTTCGTAACCTCGCCGCACCACTCAGGTAATGCCATACTCGGGGCACGATGTCGGACGTTCAATCTGCAAAGCGAGCCCCGGAAAAACCGGGTTCGGCCATACCGCCAGGGCAGCGCCCATTTCGTGTGAAATTACGCGGGTCGGTGCTTACCGTGATGCGGTTGCCCAACCGGCGCGAAGTGCGCGGCAAGTTGCATCAGCTCTCGGTTACCGGTGGATTGCTTCACGTAGAAAAGCCGCTGGAAGAAAAACTCAAGATCGAACTCGTCTTTCAAATCGGCCCCACCACGGTCCACGAAAAAGTTGAGATGCTCTTCCCCATGTGGGCCACGCAGGGGTGGCTGCAGCCGTTCCGTTTTCTTGACCTGCCCGAAGCGAGCCGCGGCGCTCTCGAAACGACGTTGCTCTCATTTGTTCAGCGGCCCTGACCTCAACGCTTCCCGTGCACGTAACTCTAGGGCATTGACCAGCAGTTCACAGCGGCGGGCCTCTCTTGGCCCAAGCGGCAGTGAACCCGCCGCCTGGCGTTCCCATCCTAGGTAATCCCTTTTGCCGGCTATCGCGTTGTAAACTGGCCGCATACTTCCATGAGCCCCGCTTCCCCACGCGCGGATTTGCCTGAGATTGCGCCTGCGGTGCAGCAGGAAGTGTCGCGCCTGGCGGCCTCGCCCGAGTTGCGGTCCGCGTTCAACTGGCTGCGCCTGCAAGAACCGCAGCTGACGCAATGGCAGATGGAGATGGGCCGAATCGCGGCGCCTCCGTTTGGGGAGACGGCGCGAGCGGCATGGCTGGCGGAAAGATTCAGGGAAATCGGCCTGGATGACGTGCGGGTTGACGATGTGGGCAACGTGTTTGGCGTGCATCCCGGATTTGGGCAGCGGTACGTGGCGTTGAGCGCGCATATCGATACGGTTTTTCCCGCCAATACACCGCTGAATGTCCGCCAGCAGGGGTCGAGGATTTACGGGCCGGGAGTTTCCGACAATGGCGCGGGAGTGACGGCCATGCTGGCGATCGCGGCACTCATGCGGGCGGTGCGCATTCCGCATACCTTGCCGTTTGTGTTCATCGGAAATGTGGGTGAGGAGGGCGAGGGAGATTTGCGCGGGATGCGGCATATCTATGCCACGCCGCGATGGAAGGACGCGATCGCCTATAGCGTGGTGCTGGACGGCGCGGGATCGGACACGATTGTGGCGGAGGCGTTGGGCAGCCGCCGTTTTGAAGTGATTGCGCGCGGGCCGGGCGGGCACTCGTGGAGCGATTTTGGCGCGCCCAATCCGATTGTGGTGCTGGCGCGGGCGATTGACTTGTTTACGTCTTCACCGGTACCGGCGATGCCCAAGACTACGTTCAATATCGGAGTGATTCGGGGCGGGACTTCGGTGAATGCAATTCCGGAGTCGGCCAGCATGAAGGTGGATATTCGGTCGACTTCGATGGCGGAAATGGAGCGGTTGGAGCAGGGCCTGAGGCTGGCGTTGAACCGGGCGGTGGAAGACGAGGCGATGGCCGCAGAGATAAGATCGTCGTCGCAGCGAAGGCCGGGGGTCAGTTGTGAAGTGGTGCCGATCGGGAACCGTCCGGCGGGCGAACTGGCGACGAGCGCACGGATTCTGCACGTGGTCCGGGCAGTGGATGCGCAACTGAATAATGCGGCGCAGGTGCAGCGGGCTTCGACGGATGCGAATATTCCGCTGTCGCTGGGCCTGGAGGCGATTGCAATTGGAGGAGGCGGCTCTGGAGGCGGAGCGCACACCTTGCAGGAATGGTTCGACAGCAACGGGCGGGAGCTGGGGTTGAAAAGAATCTTGCTGACCATGATGGCGCTGGCGGGTGGGGGAGTGGAGGGATGATGAGGATTTCCGTTGTGGGTCTAAAGCGTACCAAGTGCCTGTGCGTTCTCGGGGGATTGTTCCTGGGTGTTTGTCTTCAGGGACAGAACCCCGCGCCGGAACCTGTCCCTGCGCCGAGGGCCGACATTATTTTCATGCACGCTAATGTGTATACGGGAGTGCCGGCGAACACGCCATTCAGCTCGATTGACCGGGAAGAGGCGATTGCGGTGCGCGGCGACCGGATTCAGGCTGTGGGGAAGAACCTGGACGTCATGAAACTGAAAGGGCCGCAGACGCAGGTGATCGATCTGGGCGGGCATTTTGTGATGGCAGGATTCAACGATGCGCATGTTCACCTGGCGGATGCCGGATTAAAAAAACTGACGGTGGATTTGACGGGCGTCAAGTCGCTGGATGAATTGCGCAGCCGGCTGGCGGCGAAAGTCGAGGCGGCGAAAGGGGGCGACTGGATTGTCGGGGCGGGGTGGGACGAGACGCTGTGGCCGGTAAAAGCGTTGCCGAACCGATGGGACCTGGATGAGGTGTCGGCGGGGCATCCGGTATTTTTGACGCGAGTGGATGAGCACATGGGGGTGGCGAATACCCGGGCTCTTCAATTGGCGAGCATCACGCTGGCCAGCCGCGACCCGGAAGGCGGTCACATTGACCGCAATGAGAACGGCGAGCCCACGGGGATTTTGCGGGACATGGCGACTTCGGCGGTGAGGGCGGTGATACCGAAGCCGACGCGTGAAATGCGCCAGCAGGCGATTGAACTGGCGCTGGCCGATCTGGCCGAGCATGGAATTACTTCCGCCCAGGACTGCTCCTCTGTCGAGGCCAGTTGCATGGCGTGGGAAGATTTTCAGATTTACGAAGATCTGGAGCACGAGGGGAAGCTGACGGCAAGAATTGTCGAGTGGCTTCCGTTTGACCTGAGTACCGATGAGTTGAAGACGAGGCGCGAATCGCATCCCCAGAGCGATTTGATGCTGCATACGGGAATGCTCAAGGGGTTTCTGGATGGGTCGCTGGGGTCGCATACGGCGCTGTTGTCAGAGCCTTACGCGGATGATCCCGCCAATTCGGGGCTGGCGCGCTACGAGATGGCGAAGCTGAATGACATGACCAAGGAACGCGTGGCCGCGGGCTTCCAGATTGGATTCCACGCCATTGGCGACAAGAGTGCGCTGATGGCGCTGGAGGCTTTCGGCGAAGCCGAGAAAGCGGCGCGGGAGCAGAAGATAAAAGCGGCGAACGGTGGCGACGATTACCGGCTGCGCATTGAACATGCGCAGGTGACGCCGCCGGCTGTGATCGCGCGCTTCAAGGAATTGAAGGTGATCGCTTCGGTGCAGCCGAGTCATCTTCTCACCGACATGCGGTGGGTGCAGGAGCGGTTAGGGCCGAAACGAATCGCGAACTCGTATACCTGGGCGTCGTTTCTCAACAAGAATGTGACGCTTGCGTTTGGGACGGACGATCCGATCGAGCCGGTTTCACCGTTTCGCGGCTTGTATGCGGCGGTAACCCGCAAGAGCGAAGATGGGAAGCAGGAATTCTTTCCCGATCAACGGCTCACCATGGACCAGGCGATCGCGGCGTACACCACGGGGGCGGCGTTCGCCGAGTTTGAAGAGAAGGAAAAAGGCAAGCTGGCGCCGAACATGCTCGCCGACCTGGTGGTGTTGGATCGCGATCCGACGGCGGTTTCGGGCGAGAAGCTGCTGGGAACCAAAGTGCTGCGGACCGTGGTCGGTGGAAAGACGGTATATGAGGCGAAGTAGATGAGGACGCAAAAGAGCCGGAATTGTTGATGGTCAATTGTTGATGGTCACTCCCTGAGGGCCTCTCGGGCTGCGGGTTCGGCTTTATTCAAACCAGTTCTACTCAAGTCATATCTTCCGAGGGTGAGAGCGCTCGCTTCGCCCGCTTGGACGGTTGAGTCGGCTGCCGCTAGGCGTCTTCTGTAGAACGCGGGGAACGGCGCCTGACGGCTTACGAGGCGCGCCGAGGGCTGGATTTGGGCCTCCAGCAGGCGCGTATAATAGCAATTCGGCAATTTCGGAGGAAAGCAGCATATGGATTCGCAGGAAACGTCGCGCCTGAAGGGGCGCCGCTGGGTTTATTCCCTGAGCATTGCGGCGACGCTGGCGCTGGGAATTTTGATTGGCACGGTGGTTTCGAGCGGCGTCAAGGGCAAAGAAGGGCAAAAGGGTTCCGACGCCACCCCATTGACGGTGCCTTCGCCCAAGCAACTTTCGAATGCGTTTTCGCAGATCGCCAAGCAACTGGGGCCGAGCGTAGTCAACATCAATACCGAATCGACCATCAAGAACGTGCACAAGCGACGCGGCGGTGGTGGCGGCGGCGATGACGAGGACAATGGCGGCGGGGGCGGTGGCGGCGGGATGGACGACTTCTTCAACCGCTTTTTTGGCGGGCCGGGCGGCGGTGGCGGCGGTCAGATGGGCCCGTTCAACGATGGGCCGATTCACGAGCGCTCGCTGGGATCGGGCGTAATTGTCGATGCCAAGGGTTACATTGTGACCAACCGGCATGTGGTGGAGAAAGCCGACCGCATTCGTGTGCGCTTGCAGGACGATCCGCCGGGTGTGCAGCATGATGCGAAAGTGATTGGCGAGGACCAGGAAACCGATCTGGCAGTGATCAAGATCGAGCTGGAACACGCTTTGCCGGCGGCAAAGCTGGGCAATTCCGACGGCATGGAAGTGGGCGACTGGGTACTGGCAATTGGCAGCCCGTTCGGTCAGGTGGGAACGGTAACGGCGGGCATCGTGTCGGCGAAAGGGCGCGACATCGTCCCGGGCCGGCAATTCCAGACTTTCATTCAAACCGACGCGGCGATCAATCCGGGGAACTCGGGTGGGCCGCTGGTGAACATGGATGGAGAAGTGATTGGCATCAACACTGCCATCCTGAGCGAAACCAATGCGTATGCGGGCGTGGGATTTTCCCTCCCTTCCAATACCGTGGTGCAGGTCTATAACCAGCTGATTGGGCCGGAGCATCGCGTGGCGCGGGGATCGATTGGAATTCAATTCGATTCCATTGAGAACCCGGCGATTACCCGCGTTTATGGCTCGGGGAGCGGCGTGACCGTGGCCAGCGTTGTGCCCGGCAGCCCGGCCGACCAGGCGGGGTTAAAAGTGGGGGACACGATCACCGCGGTCGACGGACAGAAGGTAACGAAGGGGTCCGAGTTGGTGGGCGACATCGCGTCCCGCAAGCCGGGATCGAAGGTGAAGATCGGCTTCCTGCGCAACGGGAAGCAGGAAGACGCAACCGTAACCATCGCCGATCGCGCCAAACTGTTCGCGACCCGGCTGAACGAAGACGAAAACAACAACGATGAAGGCACGCCGAAGCAGAGCAAGTTCGGCGTGACCGTGCGCAAGCTGACGCCGGAGATGGCTGACCGGCTGAATGTGCCCGCGGGCAAGGGCGTCATTGTGCAGGACGTGAAAGACGGATCGTTCGCCGAAGACGTCAACCTGCAACGGGGAGACGTGATTCTGGAAGTGAACAAGCAGCCGGTGAATAGCGAGGATGAATTCACGCGGATTGAATCGAGCCTGAAGAGCGGGCAGGATGTCGTCTTCCTGGTACGCAAACGGGGCGCGAGCCAGCAGGATGGGACGATCTTCCTGGCAGGAACACTTCCGTAACCTGAACTGGCCCGGCGGGAACTGGCATTGCCTTCGAAAATGGAGGATGATTACAATGCCGGTTTCAGCCGGGTTTCGTGTTTTCAGCGGCCCACCCGGCGCGGGCGATCATCATCCAAGTTTATAAGCTGCGCGCCGCCGGGTAACTTTCAACCTGAGGATCTGGTTTGGGACTCAATTGTGTGTGGAAAATGCGCGGCTGGATGGTTGCAGCGTGCACGCTGATCTTGATGGCAGCAAACGCTCACGTTGCGGCACAATCTTCCGCAAACCCATCTTCCGCAACCCAGTCCTCTCAAGCGAACTCTTCCAAGGCGAAGGGCGCGAACAAGGCTTCAAATTCTTCGCCGGCTAAGACCTCCGGCCACTCGGGCTCAACCGCGAAGCACAGTTCTTCCAGTTCGGGGAAACGTATTTCTTCCGCACATAACACCTCTGCCCATAGTGGATCGAGCGCGCACGGCGCAAAGACGAAATACGCGAGTACCCGGGGCAAGAAACGCACGACGGCGCGCGGACAGCAGAAAATCGATCCAGAACGGGCCGGGGAAATTCAGGAAGCGCTGATTCGCGAGCATTACCTGACGGGCGCAGCTGCCGGCAAATGGGACCAGGCGAGCGAAGACGCCATGCGGCGGTATCAGGCCGATCACGGCTGGCAATCGAAGACGGTGCCGGATGCGCGGGCGTTGATCAGCCTGGGCTTGGGGCCGAGCCACGATCATCTGCTGAATCCAGAGAGCGCGATGACAACCGGGCCGGAGATGGGCCGCGGGAATTCGATTCCGGCGGGCGGGGTGGAGAGTACGAATCCGGCGGCTTCGGCACCGCTGTCGCCGCCCGCGAATGCGAGCCAGGACGGGGATGGGCCGCAGTAGGGTAGTTCCCAAAATGTCAGTTCTCGGTTCTCAGTGTCATGCCTTGGAAGTGATTTGTCCCCTCGCGGTAAACCCTTTCTTTCCCTAAACGGTTCTCTACTTACCTTCTCGTGCGGTTTCAGATTCTCCTTTTGGTTCTGCTGATTTATCGTTGGTCCATGGCTTTCGCTCGCCCCAAGAAGAAGTTTTATTCCGAAGAAGAGTTGTACGAGTATGCGGTTGGAGCATTGGCGCGGCGCATGAGAACGGTGGCGGAGTTGAAGCGCCTGCTGCGCATGCGGGTCGAGTCAGAGACGGAATTCGGGCAAACCCTGGTGGAACTGATTGTCCGTCGGCTGAAGGACAACGGATATTTGAACGACTCACAATACGCGGCGTCGTTTTCCGCTCTGCGCCGGGACAACCAGAAGTTTGGCCGGCAGCGCGTAGTCGCGGATTTGAAAACCAAGGGCGTGCACGGGGACGTGATCGGCAAGGCGCTGGACGCGACATACGAAGGCGTGAACGAAGAAAAGCTGGCGCGTGAATTCTTGCGGCGCAAGCGGCTGGAAAAACCGAAGGACCAAAAAGCGGCGGCGCGGATTTTTCGGCAGTTGGTGCGGGCGGGATTTGGGAGCAAAACCATCTTTGCCATCTTGAAAAGATGGAATGTTGAGGAAGAGGCCTTGGCGGAACTGGAAGGCGGGACTTCGTGGGTCCAGAATTAGTGTCTACGGATGATCTCGCGAAGCATCCAAAAGAAACAGGGAGCCTCACTTGGCAAAGGCCCGCCCGGTGTTGCATACTTCAAGCCGATTCCCCAGATTGATTTCAGGAGGACGTTATGAGTTTCCGCTCAAAGGCAGGACTGGCAGCAGTGTTGTTGGTTGGAGTTCCACTGGCGCTGGCTCAGGATGTGGCCACAGACACAAAAAAAGGGGCTGACGCCGCCGGCCACGATACCAAAGTGGCGGCGAAAGACACGGCCAAAGGCACCGAGAAAGCCGCCGATAAAACCGGCGGCGCCGTCGACAAGGGAGCGAAGGACGTGGGCCACGGCACCAAGGTAGCGGCAAAGGACACGGCCAAAGGCACGGAGAAAGTCGCTGACAAGACCGGCCACGTGGTGAAGAAAGGCGCCGAAGATACGGGCCACGGCGTGAAGAAAGCGGCCGAGAAAACCGCCGACGCCGTGAAGTAGCGCTCCCAGGCAACCATCAACTCGCACACGTTTTAACCACAGGGGGCACGGGGTGAGACAGGGTACAGCATTACCCTGTGCCACTCTGTGTTCTCTGTGGTTATGTTTTTTGGAATGCTAGAATCACACTCATCCGCATGATGACTGGCTCGCAAATCCGCCGTAGATTCCTCGACTTCTTTGTGGAGAAAGGCCACAAAGAGGTGCATTCGTCGTCGCTGGTGCCGGCGAACGATCCGACCTTGCTATTCACCAACGCGGGGATGAATCAGTTCAAAGACGTTTTTCTGGGCCTGGAAAAGCGCGATTACAACCGCGCCACCACCTCGCAGAAGTGCGTGCGCGCCGGTGGCAAGCACAACGATCTGGAAAATGTCGGCTTCACGAATCGCCATCACACGTTTTTTGAGATGCTGGGCAATTTTTCCTTCGGCGATTACTTCAAGAAAAATGCCATTGCGTATGCGTGGGAGTTGATCACGTCGCCGGAGTGGTTCGGCATCGACAAGAACAAGCTCTATGTCACGGTGTTCAACGGCGAAGGCGGATTGCAGCGCGACGACGAAGCTTACGACTTGTGGGCCGCGCAGGGCGTTCCCAAAGAGCGCATTTTCGAACTGGGCGCGAAGGACAACTTCTGGCAGATGGGCGAGACCGGGCCGTGCGGCCCGTGCAGCGAAATTCACTACGACATGGGCCCGGCGGCCAGCGATCAGGGCCACGCCGATTGCGCTTTCACCTGCGACTGCGGCCGCTTTGTCGAAATCTGGAACCTGGTGTTCATGCAGTTTGACCGCGACGTATCGGGCAAGCTGACGCCGTTACCCAAGCCTTCGATTGATACCGGCATGGGCTTAGAGCGGGTCGCGGCGGTGCTGCAGGGAGTGATCTCGAATTACGAGACGGATTTGTTCACGCCGCTGATCAAGCGAGCGGCGGAGTTGACGGGTGCGTCGTTAAAAAAAGAATTAAACAAAGAAGCTCACACCAAGTCTGCGGCGTCGTTGCGCGTGATTGCCGATCACTCGCGTGCGGCGACGTTTCTGATTTCGGATGGTGTGCTGCCCTCGAATGAGGGACGCGGATATGTGCTGCGGAAGATTATTCGTCGGGCCATTACCCATGGGCGATTGCTCGGACAGACGAAGCCGTTTCTGAACCAAATGGTTTTCGCCGTGCGGGACTTGATGATGGACGCGTACCCCGAGCTGAACGAGAGTGCAGATCGGGTATCAAAAGTGGTGGAGGTTGAAGAAACCCGCTTCGCACATACGCTGGATCTTGGGCTCGAAAAGCTGGAAGAGTTGCTCAGAAAGTCTCAGACTCAGCTTGCTGGCGAGGAGGCATTCAAACTCTACGATACCTTCGGTATGCCGCTGGATTTTCTCCAGGACGCCGCGCGCGACCAAGGAATCGACTTCGATCAGGCCGGATTCGACCATGCGATGGAGGAGCAGAAATCCCGCGCCCGCGCTTCCTGGAAAGGCGCAGCCAAGCAAACTGCGAATCCCGCATACCAGCAACTTCCGAAATCGGTTTTCGAAGGCTACTGGCAAACCCGCTCCGATAATTGCGAAGTGCTGGCGATCATCAAGAATGGCCAAGGCGCACAGGAATTGAAGGCAGGCGAATCGGGGGAAGTCATTCTCGACCACACGCCGTTCTACGCTGAATCCGGCGGACAGGTGGGCGACCGGGGATGGTTTTATTCTGCCGATCACAACACTGTGATCGCTGACGTTAAAGGGACGTATTCCCCGATTCAAGGTGTGCGCGCGCATCAGGTCGTCATGAAATCTCCACCCAACGAAAACCGCGCTGGGTGGGGCACCCTCAGAGTTGGGGATAAAGTCGACGCCGTTGTGAATACCGACATTCGCGAATCCACCATGCGCAATCACACGGCCACGCACCTGCTCCATGCCGGACTGCGCGAAGTTCTGGGCAAGCATGTGAAACAGGCGGGGTCGCTGGTTGCGCCCGATCATCTGCGCTTCGATTTTTCCCACTTTACCGGCGTTGAAGATGAAGAACTTCAGGACATTGAAGACATCATCAACAGGCAGGTTTTGCGGAACACGAAGATCGAAGTGATCAACGACGTCCCCATCGATGTGGCCATCAACGAATTTCACGCCATGGCGCTGTTTGGCGAAAAATATGGCGACAAGGTGCGCGTGGTGAAGATTGGCGATTTTTCGACCGAACTTTGCGGGGGCACGCACACCGCGCAGACCGGCGAGATCGGCCTGATCAAGATTTTGAAAGAAGGCAGCGTGTCGTCGGGCGTGCGCCGAGTCGAAGCTGTCACCGGCGAAGGATCGCTAAAACATTTTCGCAAGGACCATGAATTGGAAAGCGTGGTTTCGGCATTTGTTTCACCCACCCTTGCGCAAAAGGCGCGCAAGGATGGGGCACTCTCGGTTGAGACGGATTCCGACCGTGAAAAAGCTTTCTCGCCCGCCGAGGCTTTGCGGCTTGAGATCGAAAGAAAAGATTCCGAGATCAAGCGGCTCACGCGCGAGCTCGACCAGGCACGCATGAAGTCGGCGTCTTCTTCGACGGCGAATATCGGTGAAAAGATCAAAGACGTAAAGGGCGTGAAGGTTCTGGCGCATCGCGTCGATCATCTGGAACGGCCGCAGTTGCGCGCGCTGGTCGATCAATTGCGCGACAAAATCGGGTCGGGCGTGGTGGTGCTGGGATCGGCTTCGAATGGCAATGTCGCGCTGATTGTAGGTGTCACCAAAGACCTAACGGGTAAAGTGCAGGCTGGAAAAGTTATTGCGCCGGTGGCGCAGAAAGTTGGCGGCAAGGGTGGCGGCCGGCCTGATCTGGCGGAGGCGGGCGGGAAAGATTCGGGAGCGCTGGACGATGCGCTGCACTCGGCGTATGCCGTGGTGGAGGGGCTACTGGCATGAACATGGACGATACCGCTACCAACTCGCGGTTGCGGTTCATCAAGCACAAAGGCCACCCGGTTTATTTCATCGACGTGTCTCACTGCAAGGCGAAAGAAATGCTCTTGCTGCTGGAGCAGATTCGCGCCGACATTGCGCGGCATGACCCGGGATCGATTCTGACCCTGGCCGACTTCACCGGCGCTGAAGTCGACAAGGCGGTGGCCACCCGCATCAAAGAGGTGCTGGTGCTCGATAAACCTTACGTGAAACGCTCGGCCTGGGTGGGAACGGAACACCTGCCGCATGTCTTCTACGAACATTTCAAAAATTTCTCCCAGCGGGATCTGCCCACGTTCAAAACGCGCGAAGAAGCTCTCGATTGGCTGGTGCGGGACTAGCCAGCTGCGTCATTGAAATAGCCATCTGAGATGGCTATAATGCCGCTATGGAATTCAGCGTTGCCGACGCGAAGAACAAGCTGCCTGAACTGATCAAGGCCGTGGAAAACGGCGAATCGGTGACGATTTGCCGGAGGGGGGTGCCGGTGGTCGATTTGGTGCGAACCAAGAAGAATGGCCTGAAGAAGCGGCCGCTCGGGACGCTCAAGGGAAAAATCAAGATCAATGACCCGGATTGGTGGAAACCAATGACTGATGAGGAAGTGGACGACTTTTTGGCCGGGCGCTATTGATGCGGCTGCTGCTTGATACCGCTGCCCTGATCTACGCGGTCGAAGAGCCGGAGCGGCTTAGCAAAATCGCTGCTTCCGCCTGGCAGAGCGCAGCCAATGTCCTTCAGTTGAGTGCGGTGTCGATCTCAGAAATAGCAATAAAATCTAGTCTGGGGAAGCTGGATTTTTCTGGGCTCACCTTACAGCGATCGCTGCACAGCCTGGTAATCAGTGTCCTGCCGTTCAACGCGGCTCACGCGTTTCAACTTTTTGAATTGCCTTTTCATCACCGTGACCCCTTCGACCGTCAGATCATCGCTCAGGCGTTGAGCGAGAACATTCCTGTGATGACCCCCGACCCGAAATTCAGCCTTTACGAAGGACTGCGCATCGTTTGGTGAACTCGGTGGCGATAGTCGTGTCTGCGGTTTTTCCCAGCTGGCGCTCACCGCCAAAGAACACCTCAACTCCTCCACTTCAATGTGACCGGGCCCGACATGGGGTGTTTCATCTCGCCCCCTGTGTGCTTGGCCTCCATATGCGCCGCTTTCAGTTGAAAATACCACTTTGCGGGACGATCGGCGTCGTCGATCAGCATTAAGTGAGGATTGTGCTTCAGGCCTTGGGCCTGCAATTCCATGGTGCGGCGGTCCTGTTCGACGAATTTCGAAAAGACGAATTTCAACAGCTCCGGGCCGAACGGAAGCCAGCGGAAGATGTTCCAGGCGGCAACGACATCGATGCGGCACTGATTGCGAGTGATGGGGGTGACCGTTGTGAGCGAAGAAAACCAATACTTCCCGGCTCGAATCACTTCGCTTCGCCGGTTGGGCAAAACAAAATCGATCGTGGTTGTGATCGATTCGGCGCCGGCATAGAGGCGGAGAAGCTTGTAGGGCGCGGAGTTTGAGCTGGGGGTGTGCGCGCTCATGCGGAAGCCGTTGGGGATGGGCTCGAAGTTTTTTTTCTTTTCATGAATGCTGTGGCGGCTGCGCCACCACCAGGCTTGATGGACAAACGGACCGTGGGCGGGGTCCATTAATCCGATAATGCCGTGGTCGATGTTGACGGGCATGTCGGCAGTGAGATAAGCCGTTCTGTATTTCCCGCCGAACTTTTCGATTAAGGGAGCGGGCTCGGGGGCTTCGAGCGGCGCGCTGAATCCTGCGCCTTGCGGAGCCGGGTCGGAGATGTAGACCCAGATAAAGTCATCCTGCTCTTCGCAGGGGTAGCTGCCGGCGTAGATGCGCTCGACTTTCAGAGTTTGGTCTGAAGTGAGTGAGGGAATGAGCTGGCACTGCCCGTTGTGCACGTCGAACTGCCAGCCGTGATAAGAGCACTCGAGGTTCTCGCCGTCGAACCGGCCGCAGCTTAATGGCATGCCGCGATGGGGGCAGGCGTCGCGTAAAGCGAAGGGACGGCCGGCGCGGTCGCGGCTGATCACGAGAGGGATTTCGAGCAGTGTGGCCCTATGCAGTTGGCCGCGGTGAACGCGATCTGACGGCAGAGCGCGATACCAGAAGCCGGTAAGCATGAGCGCGTCTGTGGCCTGGCGTTGGGGTAGATCGAGTTCAGGCATGATGGTCGCCGCTGGATTTCGATTGACGATTGAAAAACATATGCTAGCATCCGCAACGACGTTGTATCGCGCCCGAAGCTGCGCAACAGGAGCCCTATGGGAATTGCGAGCAATTTCCGGCGCCTCACGCCGGTGCAGCGGAATACGTTCGTTGCATGTTTTCTGGGATGGTCGCTGGACGCGTTCGACTTTTTCATCCTGCTGTTTTGCGTGAGCGCGCTGGCGGCGCAGTTTCACATGAAGACCTCGGAAGTGCTGGAGGCAAATTTTCTTACCCTGGCGATGCGGCCCGTAGGGGCGTTTCTGTTTGGGATGATGGCCGACAAATTCGGGCGGCGGCCAACGCTGATGGTGGACATTATTGCCTATTCCATATTTGAGCTGGGATCGGCTTTTGCGCCCTCGTTCAAGACATTTCTCCTCATGCGGTCGCTATTTGGCATAGCTATGGGCGGAGAGTGGGGCGTAGGCGCGGCGCTGGCGTTCGAAACGCTGCCGACGGAGGGACGCGGGTTTTTCTCCGGGCTGCTCCAGGAAGGTTACGCCACGGGCTATTTATTTGCGTCCCTGATGTATTTTTCGGTCTTCAAGTATGTGGGTTGGCGGGGTATGTTCGTGATCGGGGCGCTGCCGGCGTTTCTGGTGATTTATATCCGGACCAAGGTGGATGAATCGCCGGCCTGGGTGCAAGGAAAGACTTCGCGAGAGACGGAGGGCCGGCTGTGGAAGGACATTCGGGCGAATCTCGGGCTCTTTCTCTTTGTGGTTGTGCTGATGTTCTCGTTTAACTCTTTCAGCCATGGAACACAGGATGTTTATCCGACTTTCCTGCAAAAGAATTTGCACTTCACGCCGCAGAAGGTGGGGCTGATTGCGATCGTATACAACGTTGGGGCTCTGCTGGGCGGAGTTGTTTTTGGGTCGTGGTCGGAGCGGATCGGGCGGCGCAAGGCAATTGTGATCGCGGCGTTGCTTTCGATCCCGATCGTGCCTTTATTTGCCTATTCGCATTCCGGAGCCATGCTGGCGGTGGGCGCGTTCCTGATGCAGTTCATGGTGCAGGGCGCGTGGGGAGTGATCCCCGCCCATTTGAATGAGTTGTCACCTCCGGCGGTGCGGGGTACGCTGCCCGGGTTCGCCTATCAGGTGGGGAATTTGCTTTCCTCACGCAACTCCGTCATTCAGGCGAAGGTGGCGGAGAACCACTACGGAGGCAGCTTTGCCCCCGTGCTGGTGTGGACGGTGCTGATTGTGGCCACGCTCGTCGCGGTGGTCACATGGCTGGGGCATGAGCGCCGGGGAGCGGATTTGTCGAGCACGGCCTAATTTCGAGTGTTGGCTGGGTTAAGTCCCCAACAAGCACGGATTGGTGCAACTTAAAGGAGCAAGTTGCGAAGTTGTATCTTGTAACCGGCTCGAGTGTGCAAGATTCGGCATAGTGACGGCATGGCACTTTAGCAGCATTGTCAGGGAAACAGTCCTGTGATACCGTAGGTAAAATTTCACGCCTTCGTTCTGTAAATTTTCAGGGCCCTCAAACAATAAGCGAGCGATCTGGCACGAACGCGTGTGCAGAGGTGGCGCCACGATGAAAGACACACTGGATACGACCATGGCCGAGTTGCCGGCGACCGACGAGAATTTTGCCAACCGCAAGCTCATTCGCCCGGCCCTGCCGCGCAATGAACATAATCACGGAAACCATAATCACGCTGGCCACACCCAAAGCACTGACGGGCGCAGGCCGGAACGCCACGAACGGCCCGATAGGTTCGAGCGGGGCGAAAGGCCCGCGGCCGGCGGCGGGCGCAAGGCTGCTCCGCCAGAGCAGACGAACGCGGAGAATTTTTATTATCAGAAGCAGATGCAGTCGCGCACGCCCATGGTGATTGTGTTGCAGGATGGGGAAGAGATTCATGGGATAATTGAGTGGTACGACAAGGCGTGCATCAAAATTGTGCGCGAAGATGGCCGGCCGAATCTGATGATCTACAAACCGGCGATCAAGTATATGTTTAAAGAAGAAGAAAGCAGACGGTAGGGCCGCCAAGCCTGAAGTCTTCCCCCTAAGTTGTGGAACTGAAATCGAACCCGCCCGTTAAGCCTGGAACGAACCGCCGCAAGACTATCCAAATTCTGTTGCTGTGCGCCGCTGCCTTTGCCGTGAGCGGAGCCGGCGACCCCGCCACGCGCTTCAACGAAATTGGTCACCGCATGATGTGCATTTGCGGCTGCAACCAAATTCTGTTGGAGTGCAACCATGTGGGATGCCCGGACTCCGATGGAATGCGCAATGAACTGATGGCGGCAGTGAGCCGGGGCGATAGCGACAGTCTGGTGGAGCAGTCGTTCGTTCAAAAGTACGGGCCGACGGTACTGGCGGCGCCTACGACCAAAGGATTTGACCGGGCAGCCTACATCATGCCGTTTGCGGCGCTTATACTGGGATTCGGCCTGATCGCACTGGTGGTGCGGGCGTGGAAGAACCGCCCGGCCCCGGCAATCGCGGACGGCGTGCCCGTGGCCCCCGCCGGTGAGTTGCAGAAGTTTCGCGATCAGGCGGCGAAGGACACGGAACTATGATCTGGCTGATTTGCTTGGCCTTTGGGGCGGCATCCCTGTTTTATGTTTTCTACATGCCCGGCCGCTTGTATCTGGGTCCGGAGAAAACACGAGCGGGGTACCTGCGCGAGCGCAAGGATGCGGTGTATGAAAACCTGCGCGACCTGAATTTCGAGTACAAAGCCGGCAAGGTTCCGGATGCGGATTACGCGTCGCTGAAATCCTCGTTACAGGATGAGGCGGCGGCGATTCTGGCAGAGTTGACCCGGCTGGAAGCTCCCGCGCCGAGCAAGGGAGCGCGAAAGGGAACGCGATCTTGAACGAATTTTCCTTCCCACAAATAATTTCGAGCCGATTATTGCGCCAGGCGGCGGTTTTTCTTCTTCTTGCTACTGGGCTGGTTGCCGCCCAGACTCTGACGGGCACGGTCGGGAACTCCACCACCGGCAAACCCGCGGCCGGCGATGACGTGGTGCTGCTGAAGCTGGGACAAGGCATGGAGGAAGCGGGCAGGACGAAAAGCGACGACAGCGGACATTTCAGTTTCAAATTGGAGGATGGGCAAGCGCCTCATCTGGTGCGCGTGGTGCATCAGGACGTGACCTATCACCGCATGGCGCCCCCAGGAACCACTTCGGTGGAAGTGGAAGTTTTCGATGTGAGCAAGAAGGTTGAAGGCATAACGGTTGTGGCCGACATCATGCGGCTCCAGGTGGAGCAGGGACAGTTGGAGATCGTGCGGGAATTCGGAGTGCAGAACACATCCAAGCCTCCCCGCACGCAGATGAACGAGCGCAACCTGGAGTTCAACGTTCCAGGCGGTGCGCAGATCATTCCCGATTCAGCGACGGCCACCACGGAGGGCGGTAATCCCCTGAAGTCGGCACCGGTGCCGACGGGGGAAAAGGACCGGTATTCGTTCATTTTCCCCTTGCGGCCGGGGCTGACGCGCTTTGAGGTGGCATATCAGATGCCGTATTCGGGAAGCGCGAATGTGGATCCCAAGTCGGTTTATCCGTTGCAACATTTTGTAGTGATGACACCGAAGGCCATGCAGTTTACGCCGGCCGCGGCGGCGGCCGGGTACAAGCAGATCAACTACCCGCAGGAACCGGATGATGTGGTACAAGTGGCGTCGAACACGAAGCCGGGGCAAAATCTGGCGTTCCGGGTATCGGGCGAAGGGCAATTGCAAGTGCCGCAGGAAGCAGGGTCGCAGCAGGGCGGCAATGATGGCGGGCAGACGGCCGCTCCGCAGGCCAATGCCAATGCCAACAATCGTCCGGGGGGAGGGTTGGGGCCACCGATTGACGCTCCCGATCCCTTGCAGAAGTATCGCTGGTGGATTCTAGGAGGGTTGGCGGCGGCTTTGCTCATGGGCGGAGTGTATGTAGCGTCGCGGCAGCAATCGGCGGCGCGAGCCGCGGCGAGCCAGAAAACTGTTCAAGGCGCCCGAAAATCAGCAGGAAGACCAGCCGAGATCGTGTTGGAGGAAGAGTATTCCGAGGTTGAAGACTCGGGGCCAGCGGCCGTCGCCCCGCGTTCCGGATCGATGCTGCTGGAAGCGCTGAAGGAAGAGATTTTTCAGCTGGAAGTGGAGCGCAAGCAGGGGCAGATTTCGCAGGCGGAATATGAAAAGGCCAAGGCTGCGCTGGACCAAACGCTCGAACGCGCGCTCAGGCGCGAAGCGCAACGGGCGTAGCGCTGCGCCCTGGCGCCACAAAGCTTATTGCAATGAGGTTCCTCGTTCCGCTCGTGAAAACGGCGAGTTCGGAATAGCGCCTTTAAGATATTGCGCCGGCAATTGATTACTCCATCGTTCCTGCCTTTCTCTTTCCCCGGGAATCTGCTTAAATCGAATAACACACAACACCGACGATGCCCCGGTGTTCTCACAGACGTGGTCGATATTCATTCACACATTCTTCCGGAAGTGGACGACGGATCGAAGTCGTGGGACACCTCTGTCGCCATGTGCCGGATGGCGGCGGCGGACGGCATCACACACCAGGTGGCGACGCCCCATGCCAACGACCGCTATCACTATGACCGGCCTTATCTGCAAAGCCTGGTGGCGCATTTGCAGTCGCTGATCGGAGGCGTGCTGACCATCAAGCTGGGCTGCGACTTTCATCTTTCCTACGAAAACATGCAGGCGGTGTTGGCCGACCCGGCGCGTTACGCGATCGAAGGCTCGCACTACATGCTCGTAGAGCTCAGCAACTACAGCGTGCCGCAGCAGACGACCGATTGCTTTATGCAGCTGGGTGACCGGGGAATTACGGCGGTGATCACGCATCCGGAACGGAACCCGATTCTGCGCGAGAGCCTGCAACGGGTGGTGGAGTGGGCGGAGCAGGGATGCGTGATTCAGGTAACCGGATCGGCGCTTACCGGCTTTTGGGGCGACCGGACGCGACGGGCAGCACAATGGCTATTGGAGCACGATGCCGTGCATGTGCTGGCGACCGATGCGCATGATACCGAGAAAAGGATTCCGGTGCTTTCGACGGCCCGCGATGCGGTGGCGGAAATTTGCGGAGAAGATGTGGCGGAAGCGCTGGTGGAGACAAACCCGCGGGCGATCGTGGAATCGCAACCCCTGCCTTATTTTCCGCGGCCGGTGTTGGGGGGATATCGGAAGAACGGGCGGTGAAGGAACCGGCTCCCAGTTCTCAGTTGCTAGTCCTGCATTGCCTGCGGTCTTGCTTCCCTGCTTTTGCTTCCACCTATCTGCTTATCTTCCGCCGAAGCCGGCTGATTGCATCGACTGGCGGGAAATGTCGGCAGTCGAGGCGATGCCCTGCATGCGTAGCTTGAAGTCGTCGGCGTTGGAAGCGTTTTCGAGCGCCGTCTCGTAGTTGACCAGGCCTGCCTGAAACAGATCCCACAAAGATTGATCGAAGGTTTGCATGCCGTATTGCGAGGTGCCGGCGGCGATGGCGTCGCGGATGGAGCGCGTTTTTTCCGGAACCAGAACGCACTCGCGAATGAAAGCGGTGTTGATCATGACTTCGACCGCAGGCACGCGGCCTTCGGCGTCGCAGCGGCGGACCAGGCGCTGGCTCACGATGGCGCGGAGCACGGCGGCAAGCTGAAGGCGAATCTGCTTTTGTTCGGGCGGCGGAAAGATTGAAATGACGCGGTTGATGGTTTCCACGGCATCGAGCGTGTGCAGCGTGGAGAACACCATGTGGCCGGTTTCGGCGGCATGCAGCGCGGTGGAAATCGTCTCCAGATCGCGCATTTCGCCGACCAGAACCACGTCGGGATCCTGACGCAGTGAGGCGCGAAGGGCGGAGCTGAACGATGGCGTATCCACGCCGATCTCGCGCTGGTTCACGTAGCCTTTTTTGTCACGGTGCAGAAATTCGATGGGGTCTTCGATGGTGATGATGTGCTCGGCGCGGCTGGAATTGACGCGATCGACCATGGCGGCAAGAGTCGTTGATTTTCCCGAACCGGTGACGCCGGTGACCAGAACAAGGCCGCGCGGCATTTCGCAAATCTGTTCGACGACTTTGGGCAGAAATAGTTCGTCGAGCGCGCGGATCTTGGTCGGGATCACGCGGAGAACGAGGCCGACGTTGCCGCGCTGCTGAAAAATGTTCACACGGAAACGCCCCAGGCCGGCGACGCCGTAGGCCATGTCGATTTCTGTGGTCTCTTTGAATTTCTGCTTTTGCCGCGCCGACATCATACTGAACGCCATGTTCAGCATGTCTTCCGCGCTGACGCGGGGCTGATCGGTCAGTGGGGCAAGTTCGCCATCCACGCGGAGGTGGGGATAATTGCCCACTTTCAAATGCAAGTCGGAGGCACGCCGTTCGGTCGCAATGCGGAGCAGGTCGTCAATATTCATGGAGAGGTTTTTCCGGAGGCGCGGCCTCCAAGCTCCAGCTATCATGGCGCGAATCGTAACTTTGCTAAAGATGACCTAGGTAACGGAGGAAGCGGTAACGTGGAAACAAGAGTGCGCGAACACGTGCGCGAGTTCGTGCCATACGGATACTGGCAATAGTGCTGCTTTCGACCGCAGGCACCCGATCCAGGCCCTGATCTAGGCACCCTGATATCTGCTTACTCAATCGGTTGTAGTCCCGCTTAGGTCCTGTGTATAATTCCGCTGCCGCGGCGTCCCCCCGCCTTAGCGCAAGTCCCACACTGGAGTCCTCTCATGGTTCGCATTCAGGTGCGCAGCTGGCTTGTCTTTAGTCTCGTGCTGTTCATGGGCATTACACCCAAACTGGCATGCGCCGCCAGCGCCGTCCCCATTTACAGCTTTACCCCCCTTTGGAATGGAGCTTACCCCTCGGGCGGTTTGATTGCGGATTCCAGCGGCAATTTGTTTGGGGTAACGGCGAATGGAGGCATTTTCGGATACGGCACCGTATTTGAGTTTATCCATGATGGAGACGGCAAATGGACGGAGCAAGTGCTTTATAACTTTGACGGCTTGAGCGACGGCAGCGACCCGGAAGCCGGACTAATTTCCGATACCCAGGGCAACTTATATGGAACAACTGTGTTCGGCGGAGCGGGCAACGGGACGGTTTTCGAGCTAATGCATCTGCCCGGCGTTGGCTGGGAGGAGAAAACCCTGTACAGCCTGCCCAATGGACAAAACCTGGGGCATGGCGAATCGGGTCTGGCGTTCGATCAGAACGGGAACCTTTTTTGGGCGAGTGCGGACCCGGGAAGTGGGCCTGGAGCTATCTACGAGCTTTCACCGCAGAAGGATGGACAGTGGAAGCCGACGGTCGTCTTCCAGTTTTCATCGACCGGCGCAGGCGGGAACACGCCCCAAGGGCCACTGGTGATCGACAGTGCGGGTAACATTTTTGGCACCGCGAATATGGGAGGAACAGGGTGCTCAAGTCCCGGATGCGGAGTTGCTTTTGAGCTATCCCCGACGGCGGGAGGGATATGGAAAGAGACGGTGATCCACCAGTTCGGCGGCGGCACAGACGGGAAGTACCCCGCATCGCTCATCGCAGACGCGGCGGGCAATCTTTACGGGACGACGTTCGATGGCGGTAGCGGGCAGGGAGCGAGCTGTTATGGATGTGGAACGGTTTTCGAACTTTCACCAGGCAACGGGCAATGGACCGAAACCATTTTGTATAACTTCCAGGGCAACAACGATGGCGCGAATCCGGCATTTCCGTTGCTCTTTGATCGCGCGGGAAACCTTTACAGCGCTACCTATGGCGGGGGCGACCTGGGTTACTGTGACTATGGAGGGTGTGGAACGGTATTCCAGCTGACTCCAAGAGGAAATGGAGTGTGGTCGGAGAGCGTTTTGTGGAGATTCAACGGAGGAGCGGAAGCCTACAACCAGCCGAGCAGCGGCATTCTGGCGACGGCAGACGGCCAACTTTATGGAGAAACGATCAACGGCGAAACATACGGACAAAATGGTTCTCTCTTCGCACTGAACAAGGCAAGTGGGGAATGGAAATTGAGCAATATTTCCGGGTTTACTGCCAGCGACGGACAGACTCCGTTTACCGGATTGGTTGCCGATTCGAGGGGGAACCTTTATGGAACGACGGCGGGCGGGGGCACGGCTGATTTAGGCGCCGTGTATGAGTTGTCGCCCGGAGCGGGCGGTGGGTGGCTTGAACAAATGATCTACAGCTTTGACAGCGGAGGCCGCCGCCGCTGCTGCGTGGCCAATAGCGAGGCTTCACAGTTAATTGTGGACTCTGCCGGAAATCTCTACGGCGAAACTCGCGGTGGCGGCAACCTCGGTGGCGGCGAAGCGTATGAGCTTTCTCTCGGCGTGACGGGAACATGGACGGAAAAGACACTTTACGAGTTTCCTGGAGGCGCCGCGGGAAATAGCCCAACCGGGGGCCTGGTCATGGATGCAGACGGGAACCTCTACGGCGTGACCGAGTTTGGAGGCATCGACAGCATACAGGGCCAGGGCTTATCGGGGCACGGGGTGGTTTTCGAATTAACTCCCACGCCAACGGGCTGGAGCGAGAAAGCGATCTACAAGTTCGCAGGGCATCCAAACGATGGCACCCATCCGCAGGGTGGATTAATTCTCGATTCGGCCGGAAACCTCTATGGAACTACGAGCGGCGGAGGCGATGGCGATTGTTCGGACAAGAACGGCAGAGTCGTCGGATGCGGAACCGTATTCCGGTTGACGGCGCAAGACGGGACCTGGAGCGAAACAGTTATACATTCTTTCTTGGGTGGACAGCAGGATGGCGCTTATCCCTCCGCCGCGCTGACCCTGGATCACGCGGGAAACCTGTATGGCGCGACTCCGCAGGGCAGTCCCGGACAGCCGTGCGGGGACCCGTGCGGAACGGTTTTCGAGTTGTCACCCGATGGCAGCGGAGGATGGTCAGAATCTTTCTTGTTTACTTTTCCCGATTCCACGGGAGCAGGCTATCCTCTCGGAAACTTGATCCTCGACAGCGCCGGGAATCTGTATGGCACCGCTTCCACGACAAAAGGGGTGAACGCGGTGGTTGGTTCAGTATTTAAGTTGGCTCCGAACTCAAGTCAGGGTTGGGTTTATACCAACCTTGGAAGTTCCGGCGGATCTTCGTATGCGGGCCTTATTTTCGGACCCTACGGACATCTCTACGGCACGACGTGGAATGAGGGAGCGACGAATAGCGGAACGGTTTTCGCGATTGCTCCCTAACCCGCCGATCGGTTCTAAGAAATATGCGCCCACCTGCCGCCGCTCCCCGGTTGGCAGCCAGCCCTCTTAATTGAAGAGGCCTTCGTCGAGTACCTTGGTAACTCGAACCTCGCGTCAGTGGGCGCTATGCTAGCCATAACCTGCTGCAATCTACCCGCGCAGTTTTTGCGGAAACTGCGTGCGTCTCTGTGACGAGGCACAGAACCATGTCGACGAAGATTGGCCATTTCGAGATTTTGAGTGAGCTGTCAAAGTCCGCGACCAGCGCGGTGTACAAGGCAACTGATCCGCAGACCAGCCAGACGGTGGCGTTGAAAACGATCCAACTTTCCGCGTTCGGCGACCAGGCTGCGGCTCTGCAAAAATGCCTGGTGGAAGAAGCCGAGGCCACGAAAGTCCTCCGCCACTCCAACCTGACCACGGTTTCGGGAGCGGGGGAAATCGAGGGACAGTTCTGCGCCGCCATGGAATACATCCAGGGCAACAGCATCGCCACGATGCTTTCGCGCAAAGAGGGCTTCTCCATCTGGGACCTGCTGGATATTGGAAGACAGGTGTGCGGCGGAATGGAGCACGCCACCGGGCACAATGTTTATCACTTCAGCCTGGAACCGGCCAAGATCATGTGCGGGTGGGACAGCACGGTGAGAATTCTGGGCTACGGGGTTTCGAGCGTCGGCAGATTTGCGGCCCAGATGCCCGGAGTTCCTGAGATTCTGCATTATATGTCGCCCGAGCAGGTGCGGGGAGAGAGCATCGATGCGAGGTCGAACCTTTTCAGCCTGGGCGCGATTTTTTATGAGATGGTGACCGACCAGAAAGCGTTCGATCACGAGGATGCGGAGGGGTTGCGGCAGATCATTCTAGAAACCACGCCCACGGCGCCGGTTGAACTGAATGCGAAGCTGCATCCGCTGTTAAGCGATCTCATCCTGAAATGTCTGGCGAAAGATCCGGCAGAACGGTACCAGAGCGGCCGGGAGATGCTGGAAGATCTGGAGAAGTGCAAGGAATCGAAACCGGTAGCGGCCAAGGCCGCGCCGGCGAAGGGCACCATGGTGCCCGATGCGGTAAAAGCGGCGAACCAGGCGAAATTTATTGGGGCGACTGGCGCGGCGGCGAAACCGCCAGCCCCGGCCGTGAAGGCCGCGGCCCCGGTGGCCAAGCCCGCGGGCGCGGCGCCGGTTCGTCCGCCGGCACCTAAGCCGCCGGTTGCCGCTCCGGTGGCAAACAAGCCTGCGCCAACCAAACTTGCGGCTCCGGCCCCGGCGAGCAAAGCGGCCGCTGCGGCCGCGGGAGCTTCGTCTGTGGCCCCGCCGCGTGTAGCGAAAGCCGAGGCGAGTCCGTTTGCTGCGGCGCCAGTTTTTCAGGCTTCGACGGAAGAGCCGGTTATGTCGATGTCGGCGGCGACGGACGAACTGACCACCGAGGAGCCGCAGACTGACGCTCCGAAGATTGCGATCGATCCCATGATGGCGGGAGATGCTCCGGCGCAGAAGTCCGGATTGAGTTTCTCCGAGATGACGGAATTGCCTCCGTTGAAGGAAGAGTACACGCCACCTCCGCCGCCACCGCCGGTGCATGAAACTCCGGTGGCGCGTTCGTCTTCGGCCACCATGTACGAGGACGTGCCGGAGAAGCCCAAGGCGCAACCGCGGGAAGTGGCGGAGAAGGCGATCAAGGAAATCAAGAGCGTGCCGCCGCGGCTGATGATTTATTCGATAGCCGGCGGGGCAGTTGTGGTGCTCATCATTGCCATTGCTTTGGTGATGCACGTGAACAGCTTGAACAGCGACAGCGATGGGCCGCGGCCAACGCCAGAAACGGCGGCCCAGCCCGCGCCAGAAGCTCCTGCCCAGCAAACGCAAGCCGCGCCGGTGCAGGCTGCTCCGGTTCAACAGGCCCCGGCGCAGGCCGAAGAGGCGCCGGTGGCTGAGACTCCGAAGGCCGAGCCCGCGCCAGCCCGCGGCGCCGCTGCGGCCCGCGGCAAGAACGCCCGCAAGAAAACGGTGGCAGCCGCACCGCTCGTGGTACCGGGGCAGATGGCGATTGATTCGACTCCTCAGGGCGCCCAGGTGCAGGTGGACGGAAGAAGCGACCCTTCCTGGGTGACCCCCTTTACCTTGTCAGGATTAGCCGCAGGGCCGCACACGGTCACGGTGAGCAAGCCAGGCTATTCGACGGACACACGCTCAGTCGATGTAGCTTCCGGTAGCAAAGCGTTTGCAGTGATGCATCTTAACCAGATGATGGCCACGCTGGCGGTTTCCAGCAGCCCGGCCGGAGCGAATGTCTACATCGATGGAAAGGACTCGGGCAAACTGACGCCCGCACAAGTCTCGGTGGATAAGGGACAGCACATCGTTCTGGTGCGCAAGAGTGGTTACATCGATGAGACGACGAGCGCGCAATTTATTCTCGGGCAGACGATCAATTTTTCGCCCACGCTCCGCGCGTTGGGAAATGTTGACGACATCCGGACCACCGGCAAGATGAAAAAATTGTTCGGTGGGAAAGAAGCGCAGGGCATGGGGACGGTGAGTGTGAAGACCCAGCCCAAAGGCGCGCAGGTGGCCGTGAACCAGCACATGCTGGATAAGGCTTCGCCGGTGGATTTTCTACTCGATCCCGGCAACTACGTTGTGGACATCACGATGAGCGGATATGCGCCCGTGCATAAGGTCATCACCGTGGATAAGGGCGGGAAAGCGGTGGTCGACGAGGTATTGCAGCACGAGTAGGGACGGCCACTCGCTCAGCGCGCCATTGGGCAGGACAGGGGCAAACGTCGCGATCCTCTATTCTTCGACTTTTACGCCCTTCCAGAACGCGACGTATCCTTTGATCTGTTTGGCGGCGGATTTCGGTTCGGGGTAATACCAGGCGGCGCCGGGATTGCGTTTTCCGTTTACTTCCAAATCGTAATAGCTGGCGTTACCCTTCCAGGGGCAGACGCTGTGAGCGTTGCTCGGCTGAAAATATTTCTTGTCCAGCGCGTCCGGCGGGAAATACTGATTCCCTTCCACTTCGATAGTCTTATTGCTTTGGGCGAGGACTGCGCCTTCCCACGTTGCTTTTGCCATGATGCCAGTATAGATTCGCAGTGAGTTTACCGGTTTCAAAACCTATGACGTCATCAATAAGCGTGAAAGCTGGTTTTAACGGGCATTCGATGGTGGGTGGCCTGGAGCGGGTGCTTGTCTGTTCGCCGGAGAGAGCGGAGTGGGGAAAGCACGAAGTTGCCGAGCGGTGGCGGGAACTTGGGTTTCGCCACGAGCCCGATTTTGCCGTTGCGCAGGCGCAGCATGAAAAACTGTGCCAGGAGCTCGGATCGGCGGAGGCGGACATTGTGGAACTGCCCGCGGCACCTGGTCTGACGCTGGATGCCGTGTACGCGCACGATGCATCGCTTCCCACAGATTTTGGCTTGATTGTGCTGAGGCCGGGCAAGGCGAATCGGATTCCGGAGTCAGCGTTACAGAAAGAATTGTGCCAGAAGCTTGAGATCCCCGTGTTGGGTGAGGTTGTTGATCCGGGGAGGGCTGAAGCCGGAGATATGGTCTGGATCGATCCGAAAACTTTGCTTATTGGGAGAGGCTTCCGGACAAATAAAGCTGGAATCGGGCAGATTCGCGAAATGCTGAAACCGTTTGGCGTTGAAGTGATCTCGGCGCCTTTGCCTTTCGCCGGCGGTCCCCGCGAGTGTCTGCATTTGATGTCGCTCATGAGCCTGTTAAATGAAAAGACTGCTCTGGTCGATTTGCCGTGGCTGGCGGTGGAGACGGTGGAGCTGCTTAAGGCGCGCGGATTTCGGCTAATCGAGATCGACTACTCCGAGCGCGAAACGCTGGCGTGCAATGTGCTTGCGCTCGGCGGCGATCGGCTGCTGGCGATTGAGGAAAATAAAAGAACGAATACCTTATTGAGGGCCGCCGGGTTCGATGTGCGGGCGTTTCCAGGCAGCGAGCTTTGCATAAACGGCGGCGGAGGGCCCACGTGCCTGACGCGACCACTTCTGCGCACGCCGTCATGAAGATCGGAATCGCGTCCCGAAAGGAGGCTTGAAACCTTACTCAATCCGAATACTTTTAGGTGTTAAAATGTGTACATCGGCACACAGTGACCACCACAATGACAATCCGCATGGAAACCGCGGTCAAGAACCGGCTGAACAAGCTGGCCAAAGCCACCAATCGCAGCAAGTCTTTCCTGGCGGCGGAAGCGATTCGGCAATACATCGAGATGAATGAATGGCAGCTCCAG
>DATLKM010000378.1:0-45174 GCA_035538435.1 Binatia bacterium | reverse complement strand
CCAATCTCACCAAGTACTCCATCCTGGAGCAGACCGGCATCTCCGCTCTGGCCCAGGCCAACCAGCAACAGCAACTGGTACTGAAACTGTTGCAATAACCTCCACCCGGAGAGGGGCAGTCGAGCCTGCCTCTCTCCGGCTGAACTGATTGGGTAATGGTGGGATGAAATAGCGGGGAATTCAGGAAAGAAGCCTGCGGTCATTCCGGCCGGTCGATTCCCGAATTTCCCGATTACCCCATTGTCCGAAGGCAGCTCGGTATGAGCGTCAGCCCTGTTGTCGTCGTCTCCCTGCCGGCCGGAACCGCGGCCGATGGGGAAAATCTGCGCCCGGCGGAAGCCATTCCGGAACGCGTCCCATCGGCGGAAAGCGCCGCCGCAAAATCTGCCCGCTCCTCCGCCGCCGCCGTAGAAGATGAAGTCAAGGTGCAATGGGAAACTCCAGGTGAGATTGCGGTGTACCAATTTCTCGATCAGAACGGTGCGGTCGTCTTGCAGGTGCCTCCGCAGCAGTGGATTAATCTTGCCCAGCAGATTTCGCAAGAGCTGGCGCAGGAGGCTGCGGCCAAGCCCGAAACCAAGCTTTCTGCGCCAGGGACAAGGAGTTGACCATGGGTATTAGCCTGAATCCTTCTACTATTCTTTCCGGCCAGGGGCTGGACGTCAGCGCACTGGTGCAGCAGATCATCAACTCGCAGAGCGGCGAGCTGACTGTCTGGCAAAGTGAAAGTACAACCCTGGCCACGCAGAACGGCGTGCTGGACGGCATTGAGAACGACCTCACCAATCTGCAAACTGCCGTGCAAGCGCTGAACGATCCGGCGGGCGCGCTCACTTCGATTGCGGCCACCTCTTCCAACCCGGCTGTATTGACAGCGAGCTCCCAAGCTACGGTTTCCACGGTGGCCAGCGGCAATTACGAGGTTGCGGTGAGCAGTCTGGCTTCGGCGGGGGCGGTTTTCAGCGCTCCGGTGGCGGCGGGCGCCAATGGATCTTTCCTTCCCGCCAATACGGTCAGCGGGAACCTTCAGTTGCAGATTGGTTCGGGAGCCAGTGCCAGTACTTACAACATCGCCATCACTCCGGGAGTCAACGACACGCTGAGCAGCCTGGCCGCGTACATTACCGCTCAGAGCGCAGCGAACAACTGGGGAGTGACGGCAAACGTGGTCACGGACGCGACCGGTTCCTGGCTGGATCTCCAGAGCCAGAACACCGGCAGCGCGGGAGCGCTGGCCATCACCTCCAACACAGTGGCGCAATCCACGCTGAGCACTGCCGACCTGGCAACCGCTGACTCTTCGGTGTTGGCCGGCAGCCAGCAAAGTGCCGACCTGCAACTTCAGATCGGGAACACAACGCAGGACATTCAGATCAACCAGAACAATGCCAATACGACCCTCAGCGGCCTGGCAGGTTACATCAACAATCAGAATCTCGGGGTGACGGCGAGCGTGGTTCAGGATCCCTCAGGCAAGGGATACTATCTACAACTGGCGAGCACGGCGAACCCGGCCCAGGCCGTTTCGTTCGCCAACAATACCACCGCATTGACTCCCGTGGTGAATTCAACCGGACTTTCTTTCACCTCTGCGGGGGGAACGAATGCCAACATCACGGTAAACGGAGTCCCTTATGCAAGTGCGACCAACACCATAAACCCGCCCAGCATTCCCGGGGTCACGTTGAGCCTGACGGGCACTTCTTCCAGCCCGGTGGAGGTTTCGGTCGGCCCTGACGTCAATCAGATCACATCGGCCATCAACAATTTTGTTTCCGCTTATAACACGGTGGTGAGTGCGATCAATGCCCAGTATCAGGTTGATCCCACGGGCGCCACTCCGGCGCCTCCGCTGGAATCGGACACCTCGCTGCGGTCGCTACAATCCAGCATTCTGGCCGATGCGGCATATGCCATCGGGGGCAACAGCGGGTACGTAAACCTGGCCTCGCTGGGCATTAACATGAACAACGATGGGACCCTGACCGTGGGATCGAATGCCAGCGGCCAGAGCTTTGCGGAAATCGTGGCCGCCAATCCCTCGGCGGTATTGAACTTCTTTCAAAGCCCGGACAACACAGGTTTTGCCAACAACTTCAACACCGACCTGACCAACCTGACCGACGCCGTGACCGGCCCGCTGAATGCCGATGTGACCCAGAACACGGCCACGGAGCAGGCCCTGAGCGCCAACATTTTGAATTTTCAAACCCAGATGAGCAACGAGCAAACCCAGTTGACCCAGCAATTCGACGCGGTGAATGCGTCGCTTGAGTCATATCCTCTGCTACTCCAGGAGGTGACCCAAACCCTGGGCACGCTGGGCTCCGGCACTTCCTCGAGCGGCGCGCTCATTCCCAGCGGGCCGACGCTGACTTCGGGGCTCTAGCCATGAATGTGAAGAACTCCTACCGCGAAGCGGCGGCGCGTGGCGCAGGGCCGGTGCGGCTCGTCATTTGCCTGTACGAGCAGGCGATTGAAGATGTGCGCCGCGCGATACTCGCGGTCGAAAAAGGAGACATCGAGGCCCGCACCAACGCCATCAACCACGCCCTGACTGTGATCGGGCAACTACAGGGCTCGCTCGACATGCAGCGCGGCGGCGAGGTGGCCGGCAATCTTTTCCGCTTTTACAACGTTGTCCGCTCCGGCCTGATCGATGCCCAGTTCAAGCAATCGGCGACGATTCTTGAGCAGCAGGCATCGCAGCTTGCCATTGTTCGCGAAGCATGGCTGGAGGTCGAACGCGCAACCAACCTCCGAGGTTCAACCCCGCCGACGGAGAACCCTCCTGCCCCTCCGCTGACCAGGGAAAATTCTTCGACCGGGTGGAGCGCGTGATGGCCAACATTCAAACCGCTTCGCGATCGGAAACTCTTCGGGACACAAACCGCCGCCTGGACGCCTATCTCGAAAATATTCCCGCTGCCGATGCCGCCCCACCGCTCACGCCCGAACGCATGGCCGCACTGCTTTCTGAGTTGCTGCGCGCCGGCGCCGAGCTGCGTTCCGGGCCTTTACCGCCGCTCGGCACCGACCCTCAACTGGACGCCGAACTTGCCGCTTACCGCCGAAACGTGGAACGTCTGCACCGGCTGCTGCCCTACATTCACCGCCAGTTGCTCACCGAGCGAACGCGCCTTGAGGCCCAGCGCGCACGGCTACGATCGGCGAGCCAATGGCTGCGGACTTCGCGGCAAACTTTGTGAAGACCAGGACTCGCCTTTACTTTCCCCCGCCTTTTTGATTCAGAAGTCCGAACACCCCGACGCCCGTAGTCGTTCCCACGTAGACTTTGCCGTTGATGATCATGGGCGTAATGAATTTATTGCCGGCGCCAAAGTTGTCGCGGCCGTTGGCCGCTTGATTGGTGTTGTAGAGCTCCTGGAGAGTAAGCGCATTGTAAGCGTGAAGTACCGCAGGGTTCGTGTTCTCCGTGGCCCACAGAATCCCGTTGCTGTTGCCACTCGCCGAAATGCTCGGGGTCGCACCCGGATACCCGAAGCTGGTTGTGGTCTGCGCCACCGGGGTGGTTTGCAGCCTGGCCTGTTTAAACTGAAATTCCTGAATGGGCTGCCCCACCGCACCGTAATAAAGCCGGCCGCCAAAGAACGCGGGCATGGCCCACATTCCGCCGGGCAGGACATTCGAAAGCTGCTGATAAATGTTATTGGCGTTGGGATTGTACTTTCCCATTGAGTTCCGGTTAACGATGTAGATGTTTCCGTCTTTCCCGGCGCCGGCGGCCAGTTGCCAGGTATTGCCGGAAGAATCTTTCATGTTAGGCAAGAGAATCGCGCCGCCCGAGCCGAGATCAATATCCTCATTGCTCTCCTGCGGCCCGTTGTCCATTTCGAAGTAATCGGCAACGGCAAGCCCGCCTTTGGTCGTCAGCCTGACGAAGGCGTTGCCGAAATCGCCCTGGTTGGGGAAGCCATTCGAATTGAGGGTGGTATCGAAGACTCCGTTCGCGTCGAGGAAGAAAATGTTTCCCAAAGTGTCGGCGGCCGGGCCCGCGCCCGATCCCCACATCGAGCCTTCGTTGGCGTTGGGAGTGACGTTGAGGATTGTCGTTTGCGCCAGAGTGTTGATGTTGTATCCCATGATCCAGCCCGTGTAGGGGCGCTGGTCGCAGTGAGACGTCCAGGTGAGATAGAGAGTCTGGCCGATGAGCAGCAAACCGGCACGCTCCTCGTATTGCGAGGGATCGAAAATTACATATCCGCCCTGGCTGTTGTCGCCGCTGCCGGGATATTTCCCGGAAATGGCAACCGGCCCCTTATGCAGTTCGTTGCCGGTTGGAGCGTCTAAAGCGTGCAATCGCTGATAATAGTTGCCTGACGAATCCTTCGACATAGCAACCACATAAATCACCCCGTTCGAACCTTTCACGCGGCTGATGGCGGGCGTGGACGTGATCCCGATGGCGGGTGTGACCTGGCTGCATCCGCGATCATCCGACGGCGTCTCTCCGGCCTGTAGCGCGCTGATATGCCACAATTGAGTGCCGTTGTCGGCGTCGAAGGCATACACTGAATCGTTTTCCGTGGCGACAATGAGCAGATTGTGATTGGTCCCCTGGACCGGGACCTGCGAAAGATAGAGCGGTTCCGCGTCGACCAGGCCGTCGACGTTCACGACGAAGAGTTTGCCGAACTGGCTGGAATTCACGTTGCTCAGTGTGAGGGTAGTTTCCGAAGGATTTAGCCCCGTCCGGGCGTTATTGAAGTGGTAAGTGAGAACGTTTTGCGCCGAGCAGGCCGCGGCGATCAGCATCGCCAAAGCGATTGTGCGCGCAAAGTTGGGGAAGCGCATGGCTGGACCTCCGGATGCCCCGAGGGGGCGGGCTGTTTGGAGCGGAATTGCTCACTGCATTGGTTGCCAGTTGGGAGCGAAACGGAGCGGCCGGATAAGTTAACTTTCGTGACTAAGATGCGGCTTGGGCCGGTGAGGATTATGGCAGAAGCGCGTCTAAAGAAAAAACTCGCTGGTACACGCGACTTTTCTTTTCCTGACCTTTAGGACCAGATTAAATTCGCCGATTGGAGCAACAAAAAAATGAACTGGCAAGCCAGCTGGGGAATCCTGACCATCATGATTGGAGTTTCAACCTTCGCGCAAACGCCCGCACAACCGGCATGGGTGGCGAAAAGCGATGGCTACACCAGAAAGCTGATCGCCGTGGAAATGAAACATCATCCGGAGTCCGGATCGGCCCAGGGATTGAGCGAGTTCGACGCGAAAATCTCGCAGCCCACACTGGCCGACGAAATGCAGGAACGCAAGGAGAAAGAAGCCGTCGTGGCCGAGTTGAAAGCGGAGATCATGCAGCAGAAAGAGAGGCCGGTGGCCCAGGACTTGCAGATCGTCGTCCGCCGCGCCGAACTCAGCTTCCGCGAGCAGGATTTCACGCTCCAGCATGAAGTGCCGTTCCTCAACGCCAGCGCCATCGTCTTCAGCGGACTTCAGATTCTGCTCGACAAGCAAACTCCCGCGGACCGGCGCGCAGCCGCGGTCGTGCGCATTCGGGAGTATGCAGGGGTCGAAAAGGATTACGCGCCGCTGACCGAAATCCTGCGCCAGCGGCTGCAAGAGCAGATGGCGAAACCCAATGTGATCTATCCGGCGAAAACCGAAATCGAAACTGAGATGGGCAGGAATGCGAATTACGTCGAGGGAGTTGAGGCGCTGCTCAGGGAATATCAATTGAAGAACTGGGAGGAGCCGTTTGCGAAATTGAAAACGCAACTTGGGGATTACGATGCCTGGGTACGCGCCCACATCCTGCCCAAGGCGCGCACCGATTTCCGCGAACCAGCGGAAGAATACGCGCTCAATCTGGAAGGGTACGGGATCGATATCCCGCCGGCGCAACTGGCCGCCATGGCGCATGAGGCGTTTAGCGACATTCAGGCGCAGATGAAACCAATCGCGGCCCAGATCGCGCGCGAGCGCAAGCTGCCATCGAGCGATTACCGCGATGTGATCCGCGAATTGAAAAAGCAGCAACTGGTGGGCGAAGCGATCCTGCCGTTTTATGAAAACCGCCTGAAGCAGATTGAAGAGATCATTCGGGCCAGACAACTGGTAACGCTGCCCGACCGTCCGGCGCAGATTCGCATTGCCACCGCCGCCGAGACGGCGCAGCAACCGGCGCCGCACATGCAGCCTCCGCCGTTCATGCACAATACGGGGCAGAAGGGCGCATTTATTCTGCCGCTTAACATTCCTTCCGCCCGGGGCGAAAAAGAAGCCGACAAATACGACGATTTCGCCTATGACGCGGCCTCATGGACCATTACCGCCCATGAAGCGCGTCCCGGACATGAACTGCAATTCGATTCCATGCTCGAGCATGGCGTCTCGCTGGCGCGCGTGCGGTACGCGTTTAACAGCACCAACGTTGAGGGATGGGGACTGTATTCGGAATATCTGATGCTGCCCTACATGCCGACGGAAGGGCAATTGATTTCGCTCGACTACCGGTTGCTGCGGGCGGCGCGGGCGTTTCTGGATCCGGAGTTGCAGTCGGGAAAGATTCAGCCGGCCGATGCCTATCGCGTGCTCGAGCAGGATGTGGTGTTGTCGCACGCCTTTGCCGAAGAAGAAGTCGAGCGTTTCACGTATCGCATGCCGGGCCAAGCCAACAGTTATTTCTACGGCTATACGAAATTAATCGCTCTGCGCAAAGAGGTGGAGTCGGCGATGGGCAAAGATTTCGACCAGAAGAAATATCACGATTTCATTCTGGCGCAGGGCCTGCTGCCCCCGGATTTGCTGCGGGAGGCGGTCATGAATGATTTTGTGGGAGGAAAGGCGGCGGCGCGGTAGGGCTGTTCTGGCTTTCACAATCTGCATTTACACTGAAGTTGTTGCCTCTCTCCGACCAACTCGGCCTGCACTTCGCGCCTCCGGAGCGGCGTGTGTGGACGGTGCGCGCGCTGGTGGCCGCGGTGCGCACGCAGGTAGAGCGCGAATATGCCGACGCCTGGGTGGAAGGCGAAATTTCCAATTTCCGAGCGCCCGATTCCGGGCATCTTTATTTCACCCTCAAAGACGGCAATGCGCAGATTCGGGTCGTGATGTTCCGCTCGTCGGCGCGCTTCCTGCGTTTTCGCCCTGCCGACGGCATGCAAGTGATCGTGCGCGGCCGCGTCACCATTTACGAAGAACGCGGCGAGCTGCAGATTTCCGCCGAGTACATCGAACCCAAGGGCGCGGGCGGATTGCAGGTTGCGTTCGAGCAATTGAAGGCGAAGCTGGAAGGGGAAGGATTGTTTGCAGCCGAGCGCAAGAAAGCGATTCCGGCGCTGCCTTCGCGCATCGGCATTGTCACTTCGCCGCAGGCCGCGGCGCTGCGCGACATCCTGAATATTCTACAGCGGCGCCACCACAGCGTAAGCGTGTTGATTTATCCCGCGCAGGTGCAGGGTGAAGCCGCCGGGCACGAGGTCGCCACCGGGGTGCGCTATTTCAACCAGGCTGAATTGGTGGAGGTAATCGTCGTTGCCCGCGGCGGAGGCTCTTTCGAAGACCTGGCCGCCTTTAACGACGAAGGCCTGGCGCGGGCGGTCGCGGCGTCGGAGATTCCCGTTATCTCTGCCGTCGGTCACGAAACCGATTTCACTATCATCGACTTTGTCGCCGATCTGCGCGCGCCAACCCCGTCGGCAGCGGCTGAACTGGTTATTCGATCGCGCCAGGAAATTGAAAATCAGGCGGAATCCGCGCGCGACCGCCTGGTCCGCGCCATGGAGCGGCGTCTGCTGGAAGCGCGGCATGCGCTGGCCGAGCGCGCGCAGCACGGCGCATTTGTCCGCATGATGGATTTGATCCGGCGGCGGCAGCAGAAAGTTGACGACCTTACTTATCGCCTTGAGCGTTCGCAAAACCAGCGACTCGAACGCCTGCGCCGGCGGTGGGAAACGCTTTCGGCGGCGGTGCGGCATTACGATCTTCGGCGCATGCTGGCGGCCATGCGGCAGCAGATGGAAGCATCCACGGCGGCGCTGGCTTCGGCCACGCGGAACACGCTGCTGGTACACAAAGTGCGGGTGGAGCGCATGGGGCGCGCGCTGGAAACGTTATCTCCGCTCGCCATTCTGGACCGGGGCTACGCGCTCGTGTTCAACGCTTCGGGAGAACTTGTGAAAGACGCAGCTCAGGTGAACGCGGGAGAGGAGATTTCCGCGCGGGTGGCGCGAGGGGAGATTCGCGCGGAGGTGGTCCGGAAAATCGTGCCTGAGGATGAACCGCGCCGGTGAGGCTTGCATGGAGCGGCAGCTTTTCCTGGATGAAAGAACTTCGCACCCCTGAATTAGAATGAGGATGTTTGTTAATACCAAAGTCGTGCGGGAGCACTTTTGACGCAAGCAATGACGCCATGGCTGCGGGTGTCGTTTACGGTGCTCGACATTCTGCTGGTGGCTGTGCTCATTTACCAGGTGCTGGTGATGATCCGGGGCACGCGGGCCGCTCCCATGCTGGCGGGCCTGATTGCCGTGGCCGCCGCCTTTTATCTGGCGCGCGTCGGCCAGCTTATCACCCTGAACTGGCTGATGAGCCATCTGCTGCCCTACGTCGTCTTCGCGCTGATCGTGGTTTTCCAGTCGGAGATACGCCACGTTCTCTCTGACCTCGGCCGCCGCGTCAGCTTTCTTCGCGGCCAGACCATTGAAGGCGACTCCTACGACGACATTGTGCTGGCCGCCAATCTTTTCTCCCAGCACCAGACCGGCGCGCTGATTGTGATTGAGCGCGAGATTGGACTGCGCACCTACATTGAAAGCGGCATCGCCATGGACGCCAAGCTGTCTTACGATCTTCTGGCGACGATTTTCCGTCCCAGCGCGCCGCTGCATGATGGGGCGGTGATTGTGCAGAAAGATCGGCTGGCCGCGGCCGCTTGTTTCCTGCCGCTCTCGATGAATCCGGTACTTTCGACGCAACTCGGGACGCGGCATCGCGCCGGCATTGGGATCACCGAAGAAACCGACGCTCTCGCCGTGATCGTTTCGGAAGAAACCGGCGCTATCAGCTTCGCCGTGGGAGGGAAGATTGAGCGCGATCTCACCGCCGAACAATTGCGCGAGCGCATGAGCAGCGAGCTGCGCCGCTATGTTGCCCCGGTGGCGCTGCCATCAGTGACGGTTCAGCAGGATGCGCTGGATGCCAGCCTTGAAATCAGGGAGGAACCGTTGCGCGCGCGAAGCCTGGGTGCTGAGGCCGAGGCGGATGAGGAGCGGGAGCTATGAACGCCTTCCTGCGCCGCTGGGTGCTGCATAATTTCTGGCTCAAGATACTGTCGCTGATGATTGCGACGGGATTATGGCTGGCCATTTCCCCGGACCAGCAGCCCGCAGAAGTGGCGATTCAGGTTCCGATTGAGTTCCAGCACGTTCCGCCACATCTGGAAATCAGCACCGAGAACATTCCCGAAGCCCAGATTCGCGTGCGTGGCCCGGAGCGCCTGGTGCGGCAACTGCGATCGTCCGACATTCATGCGGAAATCGAATTAGGCGACGCCAAGCCCGGGGAACGCACTTTTGATTTGACCGCGCGGCAGATCCGCCACGACCGCGCCCTGCAGGTAGTGCAGGTGGTGCCGGGCCAGATTCACTTGAACTTCGACATGCGGCTGACGCGAGAAGTGGAAGTTCATCCCAAGGTTACGGGAAATTTCGCCGCCGGGCAGACGATAACCCGCGTTCTGGTCGATCCCGACCGCGTCACCATTACCGGACCGACGCATCACGTCGAGCCCGTCGCCTGGGTGGGAACGGATGCCGTGGATGCCTCAGGAACCGCTACGGAAGGCACCTTCGTGACGAATGTTTTTGTTCCCGATCCGCTGGTGCAAGTCGTGAACCCGACTCCGATCCGGGTCACGGTGGTGATAGGGAAGAACGCATCGGGGCACTGAACGCGAATGCCCGGGGCTAGAGTCGAAGCGGGGAGCAGGTTTCTTGTCCGCGCTTCGCCTATATTCGGAATTACGGGGTCGGCCGTTTCGCCGTCGCGGTTAAGTAAGACGTTTCATTGCGCCACGGTCAGTTCCCCGATCGTCTTAGCGAGCGAAGCCTCATCCCCGACGTTCCAACAGGTTTTCGAGCGGTCGATCTGCCGCATTAATCCACACAGAACTTTTCCCGGGCCGATTTCGATGAACGTCTGCACTCCCATCTGGATCAGGTATCTCATGCTCTGTTCCCACCTTACGGCGCCGGTTACCTGGCCGACAAGAGTCGATAGCGCGCGCATTTCGTCTGTGACTGGAACAGCTTCTAAGTTGCAGATGACGGGATAAACCGGCTTGTGCATTTTGATCTTGTTCAAGACCGGTTCCAGGCGGTCCTGCGCGGGTTTCATCAGGGCGCAATGAAAAGGCGCGCTTACCGGCAATAACTTGGCGCGCTTGGCGCCGCGTTCCTCGGCCAGCCTGGCCCCGCGTTCGACCGCGGCGGTATGGCCGGAAATAACAATCTGATCGGGCGAATTGTAATTGGCCGGCGAACATACTTCGCCCTGGGCGGCGTCGCGGCAAACTTCTTCGAGTTGCGGCGCAGGCATGCCGAGAACCGCCGCCATGGCGCCTACCCCCACCGGTACCGCTTCCTGCATGAATTTTCCACGTTCGCGGACGGTTCGAACGGCGTCGGCAAAGCCGAAGGTACCCGCGGCGACGTGGGCCGTGTACTCTCCCATGCTGTGCCCGGCGACAAATCCCGGCCGGGGAATGTGACATTCAAGCACACGCAGCGCGGCGATTGAAGCGGTGAGAATCGCCGGCTGGGTGATTTCCGTCAGCCGCAGTTGTTCCTCGGGGCCTTCAAAACACAATTGCGATAACTTGTAGCCCAGCGCGTCGTCGGCTTCTTCAAACGTTTGCCGCGCCACAGGATACTTCCCGGCCAGGTCCTTGCCCATCCCCACGGCCTGCGATCCCTGCCCGGGGAAAATGAATGCGACGCAATTTCCGTTGGTTTCCGTCATCAGTTTTGATTTTAAGACAGTGCCGCGCCGGCCACCGTAGCGGCTTCCGCCACCTTGACCGGCCCGCGAATCTCAGCCAGGCCCCGCTCGATGGAATCGTTGATGCGGCGCTCGGAAACTTCCGCCGCCACGCGAATGGCATTCTTAATGGCGTTGGCGTTCGACGATCCGTGCGTGATGATGCACACGCCCTTCACGCCTAATAGCGGCGCTCCGCCGTATTCGGTGTGGTCGATGCGCTTTTTGAAATCGGAGAAGGCGCTGCGCGAAAGCATGTACCCGACCTGCCGGGTGATGGTCGCCTTCAAAGACTCCTTGAGCAGCGTGCGGATCAGATTGGCCACGCCTTCAGAAATCTTCAGCGCCACATTGCCGACAAATCCATCGGCCACGATGACATCGACGTGACCGTTGTACAAGTCGCGGCCTTCCACGTTACCCACGAAATTGAGCGGCAATTGCTTGAGCAGCTTGAACGCCTCGCGCGTCAAATCGTTGCCTTTGGTTTCCTCTTCGCCAATGGAAAGCAGGCCCACGCGCGGACGGTGCGCCGGGCCGGGCCGCCGGAAGATGGAGCGAAAATAAATTTCCCCCATGATGGCGAATTCTTCGAGGTTATGCGGCTTGCAGTCGACGTTGGCGCCGACGTCGAGCAAAATCGCCGCCGCTTCGGTCGCCGTAGGAAAAACCGCGGCCAGCGCGGGACGGTCCACGCCATGCAGTGCTCCCAGCACCATTTTCGCGGTCGCCATGGCCGCGCCGGTGTTGCCGGCGGTCACGAACCCGGCGGCGCGGCCTTCACGCACCAGGCGCAGGCCCACACGCATCGACGAGTCGCGCTTGGCCCGCACCGCGGCCACCGCTTTGTCTTCCATGGTGATGACTTCGCTGGCCTGAACAATCTCGATGGGCAGGCGGGAAGCGGAAGGATGCCGATCAAGCTCGGCCTTGACGGTGGCTTCCGGTCCAACCAGCAGCACGCGATGGCCGTAGCTGCGGGCGGCGTGGATTGCGCCTTCGATCTCGGGCCTGGGGGCCCGGTCCGAACCCATCGCGTCCAGCGCAATCACGCTTGGCATGGGGGCAGCAGGTTAGCTGGCTTCTTCGACGCTGACCACTTCGCGTCCTTTGTAGTATCCGCACTTCACGCAGGCGCGGTGCGGCATCTTCTTTTCGTGGCAGTTGGGACACTCGGAAAGCGAATGACCCTTCAGAGCGTCATGCGCCCGGCGGGTGGAAGTGCGCCGCTGAGAATGTCTGCGTTTTGGATTGGGCATGTAAGAATTCCTGTCCTGCCGGCAATGTACGCTCCGGCTATGAATTGAAATGAAGCGCTCCGTCGCGGTTTCGATTGCGGGCGGAGGGATGTTTATTGTAACGGAACCGGGTTGTAACCGAACCGAGCGCCTGTCAGGGCAGCAAGCTAATGGGCAAGCCGTCCGCGAATTTCCTTCAGCGCGTTCCAACGAGGTTCTTCCGGCGTGACCGCGCAGGAGCACTGCTCGTGATTCAGGTTCTTGCCGCAGTGCGGGCACAGACCCTTGCACTTTTCCCGGCAGGTCACCTTTACCGGGACCGCCAGCAGCACCTGCTCGCGCATTACATCTTCCAGCTGGAGGCCTTCCCCTTCATAATACCCGATCTCGGCTTCGGCGTCGGTCACCGACATTTCATCGCGCCCGGCGTCGGTTCCCAGAGGGCGATACAACAGATCGAAGTCGCGCTTGACCTCCTGCACCACGGATTCGAGGCAGCGGGCGCAGTTCAGTTCCAGGCTGGTGGATAACCGCCCCTGAATTCGAATGTCCTGGATGATTTTGTGTTTGCCGTGATGCTCTTCCACCAGATCGACGCGGCCAACGGCTTCGATGGGCGTGCGCTGCCGGTATTCCGGGCCAAAGTCGATGAGGCCGGGAGCGAGCTTCTCCGCAAATTCTATCGGTTGAAGCTCTAAGTCTTTGATCTCGAAGAACATCTGAAACCTCCGCGCCACACTCTCAAGGCCGCGCCAGGCCGCGGAGCACGCCCACCGAGGCGCACTTGCAGGAAACCCAACTGAGAGGATAAATTGTGCCGGAAATCAGTGTCAAGAACGGGGGCTCAGCCTCGCGGCCGATCCAACTATTTCCCCCAGTGCAACTCACCCCTGGCCGGGCTGCGTCCCTCGCGTGCGCCGCCCTGCGAAGAGAAATAGACAAGATGCCCGATCCAGCACAGGGCCGCCACTATAACAAAGACAAAGACGCGCAGTGAGGAACACCGCGGCCACGCGATCAGGTTGAATAGGCCCAATCCAATGTAGGCCGAATTTACCAGCGCCATGCCGGCGACCCCCAGTTGAAGATAGCTTCCCTTAGCGTAGTACGGGGGTACATTCGGATTTGTCGGAAGGCGAAAACCAAGCCGCGTATTGGTTTCGAGGAAGTATCCGCGAATCGCGTTCACAGCTCGCATGTACAGAACAATGTTGAACCACACCTGAATGTACATCATGACAACCAGCGCACCCAGAACGCCGATCAACAGGAGGGCGGCAGCGACAGGAACAGGCAGGCTATCGAACGAGGCTAGTGTTGAACTTTCCTTGATGGTAAGCGCATATAACGCCCAGGGGGCTGCGGCAAGACTTACAAATGTTGTAAGAAACCGGTCGAGCCTTTCATTGCGGGCGCCGTCCAGCTTGATCAGGGCGTCATACTCGGAAAGAAGGTACCTCTCTTCTTTTGAAGCGGCTACCGTGTCACCACCCTGGGAGTCTGGCATGGAACAGTTCCTCCGGAAAGAAGGCGATTCCAAATTGTCTGGATCTGATTCGCCGAAGCGGGCTGCTTGCGCTGCAAAATGCGCGCGATCTCTCCCGGCTTGGAGCGGGCGGATGCATCCGCGAGAAAGGCGCGCGCATTCACGCTGATTTCGAAGCCAGTCTTAAAAACGACAATCAGCATATGCGCCGCCTGGGCCGCGAGGAAGCTGTTCGATATTCCCTGCTTGCCCACCAAATCGATACGCCTTTCGGCAATCGAATCAAGACAGCCCAGGTCGTGCAGAACTCCCGTGCCGGGCTCCCAGGCAACGGCATCGACGTTCAGAAGATTGTGTTCGAGCAGGCTCCGGACGGTAGGCGCGGGCGACTTCGGCATGTTAGTGTGGTCTTCCGCGCGCCACAAGTCAAAGACCATTCCGTTCCGACGCAGCTGACACTTTATTCCGCCAAAGGTGTTGGTGGAGCAGACTGTGCCGCGCAGTTTACTTCGCAGATCGTCGATTGAGCCTGCGCCAAATACCACGATATCGGCGTCGACCGGATTGATTCCGGCCCCCCCGAGGCGATTCATCAGCAGATTTCGCGGCAATCCCCCCATCAGGATCGGCGCCCAGGAAGCAGGGAGCAAATCCAGCATGTCGGTAAAGTCGCATCCCGCCCCGGTCCGCAGAAATTTGTCCATTCCCGGGCTGAGGAGGTGCGGGGGCGGAAATGTGCGGTATTCGTGCATTGGCTCGGCCTTCTCGTTGTTTATCACCTGGGGTGAGGGGATGCAAGTGGATGTATCTTTGGGTAGTGCCTCAGTTTGAGATTCGGTAGGCTACAAACGGTGGCACGGCCTTCGAAGCGGGAGCCTTACAGGAGGCAAAAGAGTGCATAGACAACGGAATCAGGAAGAATGGCTGCGAGATATAGATGCGCGTCAACGCAACGTCGTGTTTCCTGACACGGTTGAGAACGAGACTCGTTTCTGGCGCAACTTAGGAAAGCAACCGTTCACCGTTAATACCAAAATTGGCTTGGCGCTGCTGGCTCTGCTCGGATGGGGATTCTTAATTCGCCTCGCGGTTACGCTCTTTCAAGAAAAACTAGTCTGGGCCTTCGTCTTGGCAATGGTTTTGTTTTGGGGGCCATTCTTCGGCGTTATCGCTTGGGCTACTCGCCGCGCTCTCCGAAACATCCAGAATGCCCGTCGCAAGCGTTAAATTTCAAACGGAGGCACTACCTAGCTTCGCCATCGCTTGCTCAATCCGCGCCAGAGTTTTCTCCTTGCCCAGCACCTGAAGGGTTTCAAACAGCGGCGGCGCGTTCTTGCGCCCGCAAACCGCCACGCGAATCGGCTGGAACATCTGCCCTGCTTTCAAGCCAAGTTCCTGGGCGGCGGCGCGCAGGGCGTGGTCAAGCGGATCGTGCTTGAACTCAACGTTGGGCAGCACCGCGCGGGCTTTGTTCAAGACTTGCAACGCCATCGCCGCGTCTCCCTTTTGCGGGATCAGTTCCGCAGGATCGTAGGGAGGAAGCTGGTCAACCAGGAAGAAATCGGCGGCGGTAAGCACGTCGCGCAGCAGCTTGATCCGCTCGCGAATGAGCGGCGTGATTTCCAGGATTTTTTCCGGCGTAACGCTAAAGCCGGCCTCGGCGACGATGGGCAACAGGCGCGCGCTCAAATCTTGCAGCGCCAGCCCGCGAATGTGCTCGGCGTTAAGCCAGAGCGCTTTGGGGTCGAAAGTTTCCTCGGAGATTAAAAGCGGGTTCCTTACCCGGACTTCGTCCGTGTTCGGAATGGCATGATTTCGACCGCTTTGAGTGCCGGCTTCCTGCGCAACGGCGGGAGATTCCTTGAAATTTACGACGGCGTTGGAGCGATTGATGCCTTCCAGTGAAAAGAGATCGGTAAGTTCCCGCACTGACATGTTCTCCCGGTCGTTCTTGGGCGACCAGCCCAGCAGGCACAGAAAATTAATGAACGCCTCCGGAAGAAATCCGGCATCGCGATAGGTGGTCACGCTGACTACCGGCCCGTGCCTTCGCTTCGACAATTTCGTGCCATCGGGCGCGACTAACAGAGGGAGATGTGCGAACTGCGGTGGCCTGGCTCCCGCCGCCTCGAAGATCAGCACGTGTTTGAACGTGTTGGTCAGGTGGTCCTGCCCGCGAATGATGTGCGAGATGCGCAGGTCGGCATCATCGGCGCAGGAGGCAATATGATAGGTCGGCATGCCGTCGGAACGAAGCAGGGCGAAATCTTCGATATCAGCGGTGGCCTTCACCTGCTCGCCGTAAACGGCATCGGAAAATCTGACGGTCTCGCCCGCATCTCGCGGCACGCGAAAGCGTAGGGCAAACGGCTCGCCAGCGGCCGCGCGCCGATCGCTTTCCTCCCGCGGCATTTCCCGCGCATCTGGGTTGAACAGCCAGGTGCCCTGGGCCCCGGATTTTTCCGCCTCGCCGGTGTGGGCGGGAGTGAAATCGCGGTAGGCCAGCCCCTTGTCAAAAATCGCCCAGGCAACCTTGCCATGCAGTTCCAGGCGTTCTGACTGTTTGTACTGCTCATCCCAGCCCAGGTTCAGCCATTTCAGGCCTTCAAAAATCGAATCCACCGACTGCTGGGTGTTGCGCTCCACGTCGGTGTCGTCAAGACGCAGAATCATGGCGCCGCCGGTGTGCCGGGCAAACAGCCAGTTGAAGATAAACGTGCGGGCGCTGCCTACATGCAGAAAACCTGTAGGCGAAGGAGCGAATCGCACCCGCGGGTTAGCCGAAGATGACGGGGAAGATAATGAAGATAGGTCGGACATGGGATGGCTATGAGCGATGGTATGGGTGCGGCAAAAGGCCCGTCAAGCCACGGGATGGCGGGCATCCGCGGTTTGCAGCAATTCGCCAGAGCACAGTAAACCCCAGGCGATTCAACTGATTCTAAACATGATCTGTCCCGGTACAGTGTACTTAAATCTTGTTGTGCATCGGGGACGCGCTGTGAAACCATGAGGAACATTAGAATCCCTCAATTTTGGCCTTAGTGTGAACGGAATCGCGCAAAGCGCTTTAAACAGCATGGCCACCAGCATCGTGATTATTCCCGGCTCGGTGGCGCTGTTGTTGTGTTTGCTTTTTACCTATCTCTACGAGCAGAGCCGGCAGGGATATTTCCGCGCCTGGCAAATCGCGTGGGCGTGTTACACCATCCATTACGCTCTCGACGCGTTCCGCTACTACTATCCTCCGTCCTCGCCGGCATTCTTATTCAGTTCGCTATTTTCGGTGGCCATGGCCATCTGCATCTTCATTTCCACACGACTCACGCGCAGCCCGTTCCGGCTGCGCTGGTTTGATGTGGGCCTGGCCGCGGTGGGAGTGACTGCCTCCGTCATCGACCTGCGCATCCACATGGAACACGCGGCGCGAGGCACAGGCGGAAGGCCGTTGAGCCTTGCGGTTTATTTTTTGAGCGCCATTTTGCTTTATTGCTCGGCTGTGTTCTATGTCCACGCGCACCGCAAGGGCTCGGTCGCGTTCCAGTTGTTGGCATTTTCGCTGGCCTTGTGGGCGGTGCTGCTGGGCTCGATTCAATCGAGCAATCCGTGGATGGAAATGTTCGGCAGCGTCGGCCACGTACTGGGGCCGGTGCCGCAGATGCTTTTGGGTATCGCCATGGTCATGGTGCTGTTCGAAAACGAGCGAAACTCCGTGCAGGAAAACACGCTCGCGCTTTCCACCCTGGGAGTGGACCCGCGGCGGCTGTTGTCGGCAGGCGATCTGCTGCCCAGCATGAAGTCGGCGCTCGACCGGCTGGCCGATGCGGCGTCGGCACGGCGCTCCGCGATTTACATTGCGGAACGCTGGCGCAGCTTGCTGCCCTCGGTGCAGCGCGGTTTTTCCCCAGAGTTTCTGGAAGTGCTAACCCGAACCGGCGCGGGCGAATACATCTCTGAACTGGCTTACCGGCAGGGGGGATTATTCACAGCGCACGATCTGGCGCATATGACCGAGCCGTTGCCGATTGGCTCTTCGGGCACGTTTGCAGAATTCAAAAAAGCGCTGACCGAAGCCGAGATCCGCAATTTGACCGCCGTCAGCCTGCAAACCCGGGAACAAACTTTCGGCGTCATTCTGTTTCCCCACGCCGACGGCAAGGCCTTTGGCGCTTCCGGACCGCGGCTCATGGTGGGCCTTGCCCTTCAGCTTGGCCTCACTTTGGAGAATTACCTCACCACGCACGCCGCTCACCGCCGCACCCAGGAATATGAACTGTTGACGGAGATCGGGCAGGCCATCAGTTCGCACCTCGACCAGGACGGAATTCTGCGAACCATCCACACCGAACTGGGCCAGATTTTCAACACCAGCACCTTCTATATTGCGTTCCAGGAAGGCGATGAGATCCGCTTTGAACTGGAAGTGGAAGACGACAAGATCCTGCCCAAGCGCTCGCGCAAGCTGGAGAATGCGTTCACTGAGTATGTAATCCGCACCGGACAGCCGCTGCTGATCCGCTCCGATCTGGAGAAGGCGCGGGCGAGACTGGGAATCACGTATCGACCGGAGCGTCCGGCCAAGTGCATGTGCGCCGCTCCGATTCTGCTGGGCAATAAGCCCGCCGGCGTGATGATTGCCATGAGCACCACCCAGGAATTTGTTTTCGAGCCGCGCGATCTCGATGTTCTGGTGACGGCAGCGGGTCAGGTTTCGGTCGCGGTGGAAAATGCCCGTCTTTTCGCCGACGAGCAGCGCCGTTCGCGGCAACTGGCCTTTTTGAACAATATTTCCCGTACCGCAATTTCCAGCGACGATCCCGTTCACATGCTGGGCCAGATCGTGGGCGAAATTCAGGAAAATTTCAGCTTCGACCATATCGGCATTGGTTTACTCGATTACGGAACCAAAGAGATCGAAATCAAAGCCGAGGCGGGCGCGACGGCGCATTCCAAAGGCACGCGGGTCCCACTGGGAGCGGGAATTCTGGGCCGCGTGGCACGAACCGGCGAACGCGCCCTGGTGCAGAACGGTGTAGAAGGCCAGATTGGCGCGGTTCTGGCTGAATCGCGCTCTGTATTGTGCATTCCGATTACCTATGCGGAGACTCTGCTGGGCGCGCTCAACATTGAAAGTCGCAACGAACGCGCATTTTCGCCCCAGGATGTTCTGATCCTCAACACGCTCGCCGACCTTCTTGCCACGGCGCTTCACAATGCCTTCGTCTTTCAGAAGCTGCAACAGCAATCGATCACCGACGGCCTTACGGGAATCAAGACCCGCCGCTTTTTCTGGGAAGCGCTTTCGGCGGAGTGGAAGCGCGCTTCCCGCTCGGGGCGGCCGTTCTCGGTCGTGCTGATCGACCTCGACAAGTTCAAGGAAGTGAACGACACGCAGGGCCACTTCGAAGGCGATCTGGTATTGGCGCGCGTGGGCCGGCTGCTGGAGCAAAAGTCCCGCCAGCAGAACGTGGTGGCGCGCTACGGCGGAGACGAATTCATTATTCTCATGCCCGAGACCGGCCCCGATCAGGCGCAGGTGCTGGCCGAGCGCCTGCGGCAATGGATGGCCTCCGATCCCATGCTGGCCGAACACAAAATCACCGGCAGCTTCGGCGTCGCCAGCTTTCCCACGCACGGGTTTTCCATCGAAGACATCATCCGCGTGGCCGACGCCGGCATGTACGTTTCCAAGCGCTCGGGTGGAAACCGCGTATCGGCGGCCGAAGAATTCGCCGCGGGCGAACAGTTTGCCTCGCAACGCCAGCAGATTTCCGCCTACATTGAAGGATTCTTGCAGCGCGAACACAACGGTCCCGAGCACCTCGAAGAACTGACCTCAACGCTGGTCAAGTTGTGCGGCGATGTGGATTGCAATGTTCCGCTGCTCAGGGAGTCGATTGAAATTCTGAGCCGCGCCGCGGAATCGCGGGAACTGCGCACTTCGGGCCACGGCGATTTGGTGGCGCGATACACCGAAATTCTGGGGCGGGCGCTGCGCCTTTCCGCGGAAGACACCGCCGATCTGGTTTATGCCGCGCGCGTTCACGACGTGGGCAAGATTTTTGTTCCGGAGCGCATCCTGAATAAGCCCGGCCCGCTTACCGACGACGAATTTTTTCTCATTCGCATGCACGCCCAGGTGGGCGCCGAGATCACAGGATTGATCCCTCACAGCGCCAATATGAGGGAGGCCATTGAACACCATCATCAGCGCTTTGACGGCAGCGGCTATCCCGACGGACTGAAGGGCGAGCAGATTCCGATGTGGGCGCGGATCATCGCTTTGGCCGACGCCTATGCCAACATGCTCACCGAGCAATCCTTCTCGGCGGCGCGTACTCCCGACCAGGCCCTGGATGAACTCGCCAAAATGAGCGGCACGCGCTTCGACGGCATGCTGGTGCGTCTGTTGCTCCGTGAACTGAAGGCGGAAAGAACCAATCCCGCGAGCTTGTAGCCTGCACTTCGAGGCCCTCGCTATGATTACCGCTGCGGAGGCGTGATCGCAGGCGGTGTGCCCGGCTCCTGTACGGGCGAATTATCCCGGCGCAGCAAGAGTACGGGCTCATTCTCCTGCCGCCGCAGGTTGCGCTCCTGCCCGATTTTCGTTTCTACTCTCGCGTCGCTGTCGGAAGCCACCTGCATGAGCTTCGAGCCTTCCGCCGATCGCCGCGTGGCCAGGCCGACGGTCAGGTTCCCGCCGATTGCCTGCGCTTTCTCGTAATAGAATTGCGCGGTTTCGCGGTCGCCCGCGACTTCCGACAGGTATCCAATATTGTTGATGGCGAAAGCATTGTTGGGATCGAGCGCGAACGCTTTCTCGAAAGCTTCCCGGGCCGACTGGAAATCGTTGCGGTTCAGCGCCGAAACTCCCCGGATGTTCAACTCTGCGACCGTCGCGGGCGCATTCTGCTCCGCCGCGAGCCGCGCGCGCACGCTTCTTGCGTTTTGCGCCGCAATCTCGTAAGCCGGCTTGCCGCGCAATTGCCGGGCGCTGGTCACAACCGCCGCCGCATCCGACGCCATGCCGGCTGCCTGATCGTAATAACGCAGCGCCCCCTGCGGGTCGCCTTCCAACTCTTTAGTCACTCCCATGTTGTTCAGGGTGAAAACGTTGTTGGGATCCTGTTTCAAAACGTTCTGCAACAGCAGGTCGGCCTCCGGCCCGCGGCCCTGTGAAAGCAGCCTCACCGCTTCCACATTCTCTTGATTGATTTGCAGCGGCAGATCGGGAATCACCAGCGCTTCTTTGAGCGTGTGGCCTTCCAGCCGGCGCGCGCTGGCGCGGTAAATCACGGCATCGCTCGCTTGCTGCCGCGCCAGTCCATAAAATTGCAGCGCGCGATCCGATTGGCCCTGGAGTTCCGCGATGTAGCCCAGATTATTCAGGGTGAAGGGATCGTCGGGATCGAGCAGGTAGGCCTTGTACAGCAGCGACTCAGCCTTTTCGTAACGGTGCTTGTTGATCTCTTCCACGCCCTCCTGGTTCAGGCGCTGCACCGGCGTGAGATGGCTGCGCCGGGGGATCGTAATCTTGATGTCCGCCGCGCCTGCATGCAGCGCAATCCCCAATAACAAGGACACTACCATCGATCGGCTGAAAGACATTGCTTCGGATTCCTCGCTCAGGTTCAACAGCGTTGCATTCCGGTGATCCACACACGGCAAGGCCGAAATAAGATGCTTTTGGCGGCGGATGGTTTGCCGGGTTTTTTCTTCAGCATGGCTACCCTAGGCGGCGAAAAAGGCATCCAAGATTCGCTCCGGAGGGTATCGATGGGGACTGTTTCAAGGCTGCTGTTGGCATGGGCAGCGTTAGCCGGCTGGATGCTGGCACAGCAAAATACGTCGCAGCCGGCACCAGCGCAAGCGGTAACGGCGCAGAACGCGACTTCGCCTGCGTCGATTTCGGTGAACGGAGCCGCACAGCCTCCCGCGAATCATCTAGTTGACCCGGCTTCGTCGGTCGCGGCCGGCCATCCCTTGCCCGAAGAGGCCATACAGCCGCTCGACGAGGCTTCGCCGGCCGGTAATCCTGCTGCGGCTGACGCCGATCCTGCCGTTCAGCCGATTCACAAGTCAATCGAGTTGGCCAACGATGAAGATACGGCGATGGATCCGGCCAGCCTTTTGCCTGACCTTCCCCCGGTGCCGCCGGGGGCGAAAGCCAGTTTGATCGGAGGCACCATCGACCGGCTCGACCGCGTGCGCGACCAGTTGATCGTTCGCCCCTTCGGCGGCGGCAAAATGATGATCGCCTTCGACCCGCGCACAAAGATTTACCGCGGCACAGACCTGGTGGAGGCTTCCGCTCTTCGCAAGGGCGACCGTGTGTACGTCGACACGATCCTCGACGGCGACATGATCTTCGCCAAGAATATCCGGCTGAAAACGGCTGGATCGGCGGGCGATGGCCAGGGTACGGTGCTGAATTACCGGCCGGGCAAAGGCGAACTGGTTATTCGTGATTCGCTGTCGCCGCAGCCGCTGCGCGTACGCGTGAGCTCGCAAACCCTGATCAAGCACGGCGAGCGTACCAGTTCGACCGGAGAGTTGGTCCCGGGGACGCTGGTAACAGTGAAATTCGCCGCCAAAGAAAACGGCGTCGACGTGGCCCGGGAAATTTCGATTCTGGCGGTTCCGGGCACGAGTTTCACTTTCGCCGGACGAGTCGAAGCGCTCGATCTTCGCCTGGGATTACTTGTGATCGCTTCATCGGTCGATCACAAGACCTACGAGATCCATCTTGACCCGTCGCTGGTCGACGTGGAAGACATGGTGCGCCCGGGGGCAGAAGTCACTGCGGTGACGAACTTCGATGGATCAAGCTACGTCGCCCGCAGACTGTCGGTGCAGCAACCGCAGGACGCCAAGTAAGGCAGGGCCATACTCAGCTCCGGCCTGTTGACACACGCAGCCGTTTCCGACCACTACACCCAGAGGTCAATCAGCTTTCGGTTGGGCGGCGAAATTAAGCCTTGGTCACTTTGCCGCTGCGCAGGCAGGAGGCGCAGACGCGCATGCGCTTGGTGGTTGCGCCCACGCGGGCGTGCACCGGGCGCAGATTTACGTTCCAGCGCCGTTTGGTCACGTTATGGGCGTGGCTGATCCGGTTTCCCGACTGCGGCTTCTTGCCGCAGATTTCACACTGTTGTGCCATGACTCCTACAGATCCTTTCGGAAGCTATTGCGAAACCTCTATTGTAGCGGATGGGGCGCGGTAGGACAAACGGGCGTGGGGTACAATCGGGGAGCGCCCGCCCTGCGGGCCCGTAGCTCAGCGGTTAGAGCAGTGGACTCATAATCCATTGGTCCCAGGTTCGAATCCTGGCGGGCCCACCAAAGATTTTTCTCTGGCTGAACGCTGACCGCGTTTACTGCACCCCGAGGAGCTGAATGTCGAAAATCAGCGTGGAATTCGCCGGAATCACCGGAGGGTATCCATCGGCGCCGTAACCAAGGGCCGGCGGGATGCGCAACTGCCGTTTGCCACCCACTTTCATGCCGCTCACGCCCTCTTCCCACCCTTTGATTACTTCACCGTTCCCAATAGTGAAATCGAACGGCTTTCCCGCGTCCACCGAACTGTCGAATTTCTTCCCGTTGGTGAGCCAACCGGTGTAGTGCACGCGCACATGGCTGCCTTCTTTGGCGACCGCGCCTGTGCCCATGCGAATGTCCCAGTAGATCAAGCCGTCGGCCGTTTTGGTGCCGTCTCCCGTGACCTTCGCGGGCGCGTTGGTGTTGGGCACGGCCGCCTTGTGCGCCGTAGCCTGCGCCGCAGCGATGGCACATCCGAGGGTTAAAATCAGCCCTGCTGCCACAAGCCTCATGGTTTGTTTCTCCTTAAGAAGTAGTGGGTGAAGAACAATCTTAGCTGGAAAACGGGAAGCATGTAGATGCTTTCGCCGGACGCGTGAGCTATCTAGGCGATGAGCCGATACCGCGAACGGGCGACATGATTTTGGTCCGCTATCGCTCCGATCCTCGCAACTGGTAGGCCGACCAACGAGCATCCATCGAGTTGGCCCGCAACGGCTTTGCTGGAAGGGTTTCGCGGGGAGTGATCTAGCGCGCCAACTCCTGACCCAGCACGGCCGGGTTGCTGGCGAAAGAAATTCCCACTTCCAGGTCGACCACGCGGCCGCGCACCAGTTGCGCGATTTCGCCATCGAAGTGCTGCATGCCCTCGGCTGCGGCGGCCTTCATGGCGTCAAGCAGGGTTTTACCTTCGCGCTCGCCTTTTTCAACGCACTCGCGGGTGCGGGCGTTGGTCTTGAGGATTTCAACCACGGCTACGCGCCCGCTGCGGTCGGCTTTAGGCAAGAGCCGCTGGCACACGACGTAGCGGAAAGTCTTGGCAAAACGTTCGCGCACGCTTTGCTGCTCGGCGGGGGCGAACGAACTCACGATGCGTTCGACCGTCTTGGGCGCGTCCATGGTATTGAGGCTGGAGAGAACCAGGTGGCCGGTTTCGGCGGCTTCCAGCACAATCTCAATGGTTTCGCGGTCGCGCATTTCTCCGACCAGAATGACTTTTGGGGCTTGGCGCAAGGCCGAACGCAAAGCGTGCGCGAAGCTGGGCGTGTCGCTGTGCAGCTCGCGCTGATGAATGGTCGAGCTTTTGTGGTTGTGCAGAAATTCGATGGGATCCTCGACCGTAATGATGTGGTAGCTCTTCTCGCGATTGATGCAGTCGAGCAGTACGGCCAGCGTGGAAGACTTGCCCGACCCCGCCGGCCCGGTCACGAGCACGATCCCGTCGCGCAGTTTGGCGACTTCGGAAAGATGCGCGGGCAGGCGCAGCGAGGCGAACTCGGGAATCACGGTAGGAATCACGCGCATGACTACAGCGCAACTGCCGCGCTGAATGAAGACGTTGACGCGAAAGCGCGCAACGCCGGGCAATCCGTAAGAAATGTCGCAGGAGCCTTGCTCGCGCAGGCTGGCGAGCGCCTGTTTGTTATCTCCGATAAGATCGGCGGCAATCAGGCGCGTATCGTCGGGGGTCAGGCTGGCCAAGCCCGGCACCTGCACGGGAACGAGCTGGCCGTAGATCTGCACCTGCGGCGGCCGGCCGGGAGAGAAAATCAGGTCGCTGATTTTCTCGCCGGCGCGCAACATCGCGCCGAGCAGGAGGGGTGTGGCTACGCGGCCGCTGCCCGAGTAGCCCTCCAGAGACACGGAAATTGCATTGCCTGGTGCTGCCATGCGCTCCTTAAAACGGCTTTCGCAAGAATTTCGGGGGATTTCGTACCACGCGGGAGAAGCTGATTGATTGTTACAACTCTATCGTGAGCAGTGAGGAAAGATAAGGACAAGGTAGGACATAGACATTAGTAACCAGAGGCAGGGTTGTACGGAGGCACGACGAGCGAATGCCCCATTTCTCGCGCGCATTCCGCGCCAGAAGTGGGGCATTGCGGACACCAAGCGAATCTTCAGTTCGTCTTCTTGGGAGGAGCCTTCTTCTTGCCGAAGCCGGTCTCAACGCTGGCGCCGATGCTGGCCAACAATTGCTTGGCGGCGTCAGCATTCGGGCCGTTGGGAGCGAGTTCCAGATATTTCTGGAAGGCTTCAGCCGTGCCTTCGGGAGCGACCATCTTATCGCCTTGCAGCGTGGCTTTGCCCAGCATGTTCACGCCCTTCTGATAGTAGGCTTCGGCCTTGGTGGGATCGGCGGCAATGCACTTGTCGAAGTAGGCGATGGCCTCATCGGCTTTGCCGGCGTTGGTGAGGACTGCGCCGATGTTGAAGTAATATCCGGCGGCGCCTTCGGGATTCAACTGCGCGGCTTGGGTGTAGGCTTTCACGGCGTCGTCAGTTTTGCCGGTGCGATGGTAGGCATCGCCCAAATTGTTGTAATAGGCGGCGAGCCGCTGATTGTCATCGGGGGACTTCTTGGCCTCCATCGCCTTCTGCCTCAGATCGATGGCTTTCTGGTAAGCGTCGATGGCGGATTGCAGGCGCTTGGTCTTTTCCGCCGGATCGGTTTGTTTAACCGCGGAGCCGCGGTAGGCGTCGGCCAGCTGTCCCCAGATCACATCGTGCGAGGGGTCGACGTTGTTGGCGTCGGTTAAAGTCGCGATGGCGGCGTCGAAATCGCCGGCTTTGATGGAATTATTCGCGGCCACAATTTTTTCGTTCAGCGCCTTGATGTTCAGGTTGGCCTTCTGAACCCGCTCCGTCTCCTCCTGGCGCTTCTTCAATTCTTCCGCCGACAGACCCTGTCCCTTGGCGGCGTTTTCCTGCTCTTTTTTCAAGTCGATGTCGAGGGTGTTTTCGGCGAGGGCGACCTGGAATTTGTTGTAGTGGAAAAGTTCCTTGTTGGCCTTGGCGTCATCGGCATTTTTGTAAATGGTGACGGTGTAGCTGCCGGGCGTGAGACCGAGGGAGAAATATTCGCCCTTCTTGTTGGTTTTGAGCGTGTATTTCTGGCCGTTGTCGTTGTTGGCGTATACGACCACGGCGTCGGCGATCGGGTTGCCGTCAACGTCTTTGCAGACGCCTTTCACCGTGCCCGAAGCCTGGCTGAATCCGAGAGGCGCGCAGGCCGCCAGCATTGCAAGTATGATTGCGAAAACTGCGAGATGCTTTCTCATTTGTGCCTCCAGGCTCGACGAGTTTTATAAATGCTGCGGCAGCGCGGCATAAGGAATCGGGTCGGCCACTCCCGCCTCAGCAAAGGCGCGCAGGCGCAAAGCGCAACTGTCGCACACGCCACAAGCTTCCTGCTGGCCGCTGTAGCATGACCAAGTTAAATCGAAGGGCGCGCCTAATTCAAGGCCCAGGCGCACGATTTCCGCTTTGCGCATGTGAATCAACGGGGTGACAATTTCGATTTTGCCCTCTTTGGTTCCGGCGCGGATGACGCGGTTGAAGGCTTCATAGTACGCCGGACGGCAGTCGGGATAGCCGGAGCTGTCGGGCTCGACCGCACCGATGAAGATTTTTTCCGCGCCCAAAACCTCAGCCCAGCTCACTGCGGCAGCCAGAAAATGGGCGTTGCGGAAGGGGACGTAGGTGACGGGAATGTCGCGCCCGATCTCATTTGAGGTGGGCACAGCGATGTTGGGATCGGTAAGCGCCGAGCCGCCGATGATTCGCAAGGCCTCATTTCGTAGCAGGAGCTTGTCCTGAATGCCGAGGCGATCGCAGATGGCGAGGAAGGAATCGCGCTCGCGCTGCTCGGTGCGCTGGCCGTAACTGATGTGCAAGGCGGCAGTGCGGTAATCGCGCGCAGCCAGGGCGGCGCAGACGCAGGAATCCATGCCTCCACTGAGTAAAACGATCGCGCGCTGTGGTGTTGCCGGCATTTATCTATGAAGCAGATCAGCGGCTGACGCCGCCTCGCTTTCTGCTGACCTAGTCAGGGCTGGAGCCGTGTCCGGATGCGATTCGCCCAGCTTGGAACGTTTTCGCTCGGCTCCGAGACGATTCCGCTTGTGATTTTCACCGCCCGTTTTCTTTGGCCGAGTACCGAATGCTTCTAACGGCTGAGTGCTCCTACACTCCCTTCACCGCCGGGTCCCAGATAAATTTATGCAGCTGCAAGCCCAGACGAGCGGGGACGTCATCCTCCAGCATCCATTCGGAGAGCTGTTGAGGGTCGAGCAGGCAGTGCGAAGCGTCGCGCGCACCGGCCGCATCTTTGCGAAACGCCGGGGAGAACAGGACCGCATTCACGCGTTCGGAAAGCCGGTGTTCGCGGACAAACTCGCATGCAAATTCATAGTCCCGGCGGCTGCTGAGTACGAACTTAACTTCGTCCTGCGGCGTCAGTGCCTGAAGGTTTTCCAGGCGAAACGTATCGCCCTCGCCTGAGTCCGGGCACTTCACATCCACGATCTTCACCACCTCGAGCGGCACCTGCTCAAGGGGACGCTCGCCGCTGGTTTCAAGCAGCACGCGATAACCATGGTCAATCAAATGCCGCATCAGCGGGACCAGTTCGCGCTCCTGGAGCATGGGCTCGCCGCCGGTAATTTCGACGAGCCCGCCATGTGGGTTCAGATGTTTTACTTCGCTCAGAATCTGTTGCGAACTCATCTTCTGCCCGCCGGAGAAGGTATATTCGCTGTCGCACCAGGCGCAGCGCAGGTTGCAGCCGGTGAGGCGGACGAACACGCAAGACAGCCCGGCGTAGGTCGATTCTCCCTGCAACGACTTGTAGATTTCGGTAATGACCACTGCGCGGCTACTCGCTGTACTTGGCGGTCGTGGTGTCGGTTTCGTAGACAGTCACGTCTTTCACGCGGACCCGGCCATGGGTGAGATTGTTGAGCCGGCTGTTCGATTCGTCGTAGAAGTACTTGGCCAGATTTTCCGCCGACGGATTGATGACGGTAAAGGGCTCGATGTCGTTGATCATCTGATGGTCGAGCCGGTCAATCACATGACGCATCACTTCCTTTAACTCTTTGAAGTCGAGCAGCAGCCCGGCCTTGTCGAGTTCCTGACCGGCCAGTGTGACCCGGATCTTGTAGTTGTGCCCGTGCGGGTTCTCGCACTTCCCCTTGTAATTCCGCAGATAATGCCCCGCGGCAAAACTGTCGTCAACCGTAACTTCGAACATTCATTCCTCAGCAAAATCGGCGCCCTACTGCGCCGGACCGTATGTAAACAATCTTCTATTGTAGCGCGCCGGCCGTGTTCTTCGGCTTGACGTTGCCCATGCGCGGCATTTAGTTTGCATATTTCGTGCGATTCCCAAGGAGCTTCCATGGTGCGCCGTCTTTCCTTCCTGCTTCCCTTCGCCCTCCTGATGTTCACCGTTGACTTCGCGAGCGCCGCTAATGCCCAGGCGCGGCCTGATGCACCCGAGTTCGAGGTCAAAGAGCACTACACCAAATACGAATACCGCATCCCCATGCGCGATGGCGTGCATTTGTTCACGTCGGTTTACGTTCCCAAAGACGCGGGCAAGACTTACCCCATCCTGGTGAACCGCACCCCCTATAGCGTCGCGCCATACGGCGTGGATTTATACCGCAGGAACCTGGGGCCATCGCCCGAGTTTGATCGCGCCGGCTACATTTTCGTTTTTCAGGACGTGCGCGGCCGGTTCATGTCGGAAGGTACGTTTGTGGAAATGCGGCCGCACATCGACAACAAGAAATCGAAGCAGGATATCGACGATGCCAGCGATTTTTACGACACCATCGAGTGGCTGCTCAAGAATGTTCCGAACAATAACGGGAACGTCGGAATCTGGGGAATTTCGTATCCCGGATTTTTCACTTCGGCCAGCATCATCGACTCGCATCCCGCGCTGAAAGCGGCTTCTCCGGAAGCGCCGATGACGGACCTGTTTATGGGCGATGACGCCTACCACGGCGGCGCTTTCATGCTGGATGCAAACTTCGACTTCTACGCTTTTTTCAAGCCGCAGGAAAATCCTCAGCTGCCAGCCAAGAGTCCGGTCCCATTCGACTACGGCACCAAGAGCGGCTACGACTTTTTTCTGGAGGCCGGCCCGATTGCGAACCTGGAAAAGTATCTTCCCAAGCCCGCTCTTTTTGACGATCAAATTCATCACGATACCTACGACGAATATTGGAGAGCGCGCAATCTCGCCCCGCACATGAAGAACATTCATTGCGCGGTCCTTACGGTCGGGGGATGGTTCGATGCGGAGGACTTGCAAGGCCCGTTCAGCACCTTCCACGCCATCGACAAATACAATTCAGGAATTTTTAATGCGCTGGTGATGGGGCCTTGGGTGCATGGTGGCTGGTATCGCTACGACGGCGAGCGGCTGGGTCGCGTTGAGTTCGCCTCAAACACCGGAGATTTCTATCGTAAAAACATTCTGTTTCCATTTTTCGAGCAGTACCTGCGCGGCAGTGGCGATGCCAAGCTGCCGAAGGCTTTCGTCTTCGAAACCGGGACCAACGTCTGGCGGCGTTATGCGGAATGGCCTCCGAAAGAAGCCGAACGGAAAACGCTTTATTTTCGCGAAGGCGGCACGCTCTCTTTCGATCCCCCGGAAGAAAAATCGCAGGCTTACGATGAATACATCAGCGATCCGGCCAAGCCGGTGCCTTTTGTAGACTACGCCGCGGTCGACGTTCCCCAGACCTACATGGATGCCGACCAGCGCTTCGCCGCCAGCCGCACCGATGTACTGGTATATGAATCGCCCGTGCTGCGAGAAGATGTGACGATCGCGGGCCCGATTTCCCCGCGCTTGTTCGTCTCCACCAGCGGCACCGATTCGGATTGGGATGTGAAGGTGATCGACGTTTATCCCGCGGATTATCCCGAAAGCAAACTCGACCAGCCGCGGGCGGAAGAAAGAGACAAGCCGCGTACAGACGTGAACCAGCCACCGTTTGCCATGGGAGGTTATCAGCAACTGGTGCGCGGGGAGCCGTTCCGCGGAAAATTCCGCCACAGCTTTGAAAAGCCGGAGCCGTTCGCCCCCGGCAAAGTGGAAGAAATCGATTTCAACATGCAGGATGTGAACCACACTTTCCGCCGCGGCCACCGCATCATGGTGCAGTTGCAAAGTTCGTGGTTCCCGCTGACCGACCGCAATCCGCAAACGTTCGTCAACATTCCCGATGCGAAGGCCTCCGACTTTGTAAAGGCAACCGAGCGCGTCTATCACACGAAAGAGCAAGCTTCGGGCGTGGTTGTGGGTGTTTTGCCGCATAAAGGCGGGGAAGAAAAGTAAGCACCGCGAACGGACCGCCCGTCTGCGGTAAAATGCAACACATTGCTTTCCTACATCTTTCCCGCGCTCGCGGGATGAATTGAGACAGAAAGGACTGGGGTCCTATGAACGTCCTGCTGCTGTCGATGCCCGACTATTTCGAGCACATGCCTCCGCCTATCGTCCGCATGCCCAACGGCGCGCTCACGTCACTGGCGGGCAATGTCGATCCCCATCACCGCGTCGCCGTCGCAGACCTGATTTTGGTACATCGCAAGGTGCGCGAAACGGTGGTCAAGCTGGTGCGCGAGATGAAGCCTGATGTGGTCGGCCTGTCGATCATGACGTTTCAGCGCCGCACCGCCGGCCGGATCATCGACCTGGTCCGGTCGATGCTGCCCGGTGTGAAAGTTGTGGTCGGAGGATACGATCCCAGCCTGGCGCCGGAAGCGTACGAAAATATGGGCGTGGATTATCTGGTGCGCAGCGAGGGCGAAGTCACGTTTCGCGAATTGTTGCGTGCCATTGAATCTGGCTCGAGCGTAGAGAACATTGCCGGGCTTTCCTACAAGAACGGGGCCGGCTGGAAACACAATCCGCAGAGAGCGCCGCATAAGCTGGAAGACAGCGAAATTCGCCCGCCGAAACGCGACGCCCGCGTGCTCCGGGGTTACACGATTATGGGGCGCCAGGCCGACGTGATTGAGACTTCGCGCGGCTGCACCTTCGATTGCAGCTTCTGTTCGATCATTGAAATGCGCGGGCGCAATTTCTTCACTTATTCGTTCGATCGCGTTATCGCCGACATCCGCGACGCTTATGCTCACGGGGCGCGCACAATTTTTCTGGTGGATGACAACATCACGCTGAACGTGCGCCGCTTCGAGGCTCTGTGCGAGGCCATTATTGCGGCCGGCCTGACCGATATCGATTATTTTGTGCAGGCCATGACTTCGGCCATTGCCAATCATGGCGAAACACTGGCGCCGCTGATGCGGCGGGCCGGCTTCCGCTACGTTTTTCTGGGCATTGAAAATATTCTGGACAGCGATCTGGCCTTTCTCCGCGCCGCCGCAAAGAACACCGAGCGCTCCAACGGCCACAACACCGGGAATGCCACGCTGACTGCCATCAATTATCTGCACCAGAACGGAATGTATGTGGTGGGAGGGCTGATCGTGGGGAGTCCCGGCGATACCCGCGAATCGGTCAAAACCAATCTGGAATTCGCCAGCCGCTATGTCGACTGGCCTTATATCCAGCATCCCACGCCGTATCCGCGCACGCCCATGACGAAGGATTTTCGCGATCAGGGCCTGATCATCAATGAGCGCCTGGAAGAATACGATGGCACGACGGCAGTGGTCCGCACCGAGCATCTGGAAGCGGAAGAGATCGAGTACATGCGGTGGAAAGCCGAGCGCTGGATGAAGATGAATCACATTCCAGTGGCACTGAAGCATGATCCGGCGTTCGTGTTAACCAAGGGATGGCAAATGTTCTTCCATACCTTCCGCGGGAGTTCGATCAAGTCGATGCTGGGGCTGGAAAGCGATCGCAAAGCCTTCCAGCGATACAAAGAAATCCGGCGGATGGAGAGGGAATACGTGTAGGAGAGCGCAGTGAGAATTGACAGACGGGCCCCAAACGCCGGCGCCAATTTTTCCGACTATTTGATTGAACGTTGCGGCCGGGCCGCAGAATGCCAATACACGGTCACCTTCGACAAGAGTGCGGCTGCGGCGGGCATGCGCCTGATTTGAAAGTTTTTAGCTCCCCGCCCCGAAAAACTCCTCCACCACCCGCATCTCGGTAGTTTTGCGGTAATTCGGCAGGCTCTCGACAAATACGCGCCCGTATTGTTTTTTCAGAATGCGGTTGTCGAGCAGCACCAGCAGGCCGCGATCGTGCAGCGATCGAATCAGGCGTCCAAAGCCTTGTTTCAGCGTGATGACCGCCGACGGCACCTGATATTGAAAAAATGCGTTGCCGCCGTCGGCGTCGATGGCCTTGACGCGAGCGGCCACCACGGGATCGCTGGGCACGGCGAACGGCAGGCGGTCGATGATCACGCAACTGAGTTGCTCACCTTGCACGTCTACGCCCTGCCAGAATGATGACGTGGCAAACAGCACAGCGTTGGGCGTGAGCTTGAACTCCTCCAGCAGCGCGGTTTTCGGCGCGTCGCCCTGGCGCAGCATGGGATACTGCAATTCGCCCAGCAGCCGTTCGTAGATGTCATTCATCTGGGCGTAACTGGTGAAGAGGACGAAGGCGCGGCCGCGTGTGATTTCCAGCAGCTTGCGAATGCGCTCGGCGGCGCCGGCGGCGAACTGCGGCGTGCGCGTGTCGGGAAGATCGGGAGGCACATAGAACAGGGCCTGGCTCTGATAATCGAAGTGGGAGGGCAAGACGCATTCGCGGGCGTTATCGAAGCCCAGCCTTTGGCGAATGTAGTCGAATCCCGATCCAACCGCGAGCGTCGCTGAGGTGAGCACGGCGCATTCCAGTTTGGACCACAGGCATTCGCGAAGAATCGGTCCAACGTGAATGGGCGTGGCCTGAAGAAAAACATTCTGCCGTCCGTGGAATGAGTCGGGTGTTTTCTCCGCGCCTCTGTGTCTCTGTGGTGAGTTAGTTTTTCCCCGCCGCTCAATCCAGAAAACCGTGTTGCGATCCTCCGCCTCCATAGCGAATGAGAGATGCGCCTGAATTTCCTGCGCGCGGCGGACAAGGTTGAAAACTTCCTCGGGCTTTTGCGGCAAGCCTTCGAGTTCGCCGGCCAATCGAGTGAGGGAATGATTGAGCGCGAGAAATTCCTCTCCGTTTTCTTCCAGGAATTCGCGGCGCGACTCGAAAGCGAAGCGTCCGTCACCGGGAGGAAGCAGGGAGAAGAAAAGTTGCGAGCGCTCGCGCAGGCTGCCGATCGCTCCGGACAGGGACGCCGACATGACCCGCTGCTGCTGCAAGGTCGCTTCCACGTCGCGCGCCAGCTCTTCCACCCGCAAGTTGCCCACGGAAATGCCGAAATAGTTTCCTGCGACGTCTTCCAGTTCGTGGGCTTCGTCGAAAATTACCACGGCAGCTTCGGGCAGGATACCGGCGTCGGGCGCGTTCTCGGCCTGCAATTTGATGGCGAGGTCCGCGAAAAATAAATGATGGTTGACGATGACGATGTCGCTTTCCATCGCCCGCCGCCGCATTTCGGTGATGAAGCAACGCTCCCACTCTTTGCACTTCTGCCCCAGGCAGGCGTCGGCGCGCGCGTCCAGCTTGTGCCAGAGCGCGCTGGCTTCGGGCAGTTCGGCCAGTTCGGCGCGGTCGCCCGTGGACGTGCTTTTCTCCCAGGCAGCGATGGCGCGATACTGCTCGATTTCTTCCATTCCGTTCAGCACCGGCTGCCCGGTGAGATCGTAAAGTTTTTTCCGGCACAAATAATTGTTGCGGCCCTTCATGTAACAGACGGAAAGGCGCTGACCGGAAGACGTTCCGCTTCCCTCCTCGATGTCATTCCGAACAGAGCCGGAGGCTCGGTGATGAACCGGCTGTTCGGCTGCCTCGCCAAACAGCGCCTGCTCCAAAAACGGCACGTCTTTATAGAAAAGCTGCTCCTGCAAATTCTTCGTTCCCGTCGAAACAATGACCCGCTTGCCCGAGCGGATGACTGGCAGCAGATAAGCCAGCGTCTTTCCCGTCCCCGTACCGGCTTCCACGATGAGGTGACGTTTCTCGTTTAGCGCCTGCTCGATTGCCTGCGCCATCTGCAACTGGCCGCGGCGGAATTCGTAGGCTGGGTGCCTGCGAGAGAGCACCCCGCCGGGAGCGAAGAATTGATAAAGAGTCGATTCTTTCCCTTGCACCGGCAGACGGGGCGGCGCGGCTGAAGAAGCGGAATGGGAGCTTGAGGGCACGCGAGTCTCTATAATAAACATTCCTTGCCATTGAGAACCTCAGACACGAACTTGCACTCTCCCCTGCTCGCCATTGTGGGCCGGCCTAACGTGGGCAAATCGACGCTGTTCAATCGCATCGTCGGTTCGCGGCGGGCGATTGTGGGCGACGAGCCGGGCATCACGCGCGATCGCCTCTACGGTAAGGCCGAATGGCGTGGGCGGGAGTTTCGCGTGGTCGATACCGGCGGCATTCTTCCGGAAGAAAAAGATTTCATCCCGGCTGAGATTTTCCGGCAGGCTCGCGTAGCTCTTGCTGAAGCCGCTGCCATTGTTATGGTGGTCGACGGCCGCAGCGAACTTGCCGCTCCCGATCTCGAACTGGCGCGCCTGCTGCGCAAAGCCGGAAAGCCGATATTTCTCGCGGTGAACAAGGTGGACAGCGAAAAGCAGTCATCGCTGATCGACGATTTTCATCGCCTGGGCATTCGCGAGATGTTTGCCGTCTCCTCCGAGCATGGCCGCGGGATTGACGATCTGCTGGATGCGGTCCTGAATGTGCTGCCGGCGGACGAAAACCTAAACACAGGGGACTCAGAGCAGGCACAGGGTAAACCGGCGATGGATGATCGAACCGCCGCGGACAAAGACAGTTCGTCAACGGCTGACGACAAATCGGCAACCGCCGCCGGCCAACGGCCAACAACCAACGACGAGTTCCCCGCCGAAGTCTCCATCGCCATCATCGGCCACCCGAATGTGGGCAAATCCACGCTGCTCAATGCCCTCACCCAATCCGACCGCGCGATTGTGTCGCCCATTCCGGGCACCACGCGCGACGCCGTGGACGAAGTTGTCGAACGCAACGGGCATCGCTTTCGCTTCATCGACACTGCCGGCATCCGGCGTAAAGGCAAGACCCACCTGATGGCCGAAAAGCTTTCCGTGGTGATGGCGCGCAAACACCTGGAAGCCGCCGACATTGCGCTACTGGTGATCGACGCGACCGAAGGCGTCAGCCAGCTCGACGCCGCTATTGCCGGCTACGCGCATGAAAGCGGACGCAGCGTCATTATTGTCGTCAATAAATGGGACCTGGCCGCGAGCGGGGCGCAAAAGCCGGGGCGGCCGTCGAAGGCCGCGCGCATGAGGGAGAGCAAGCGGCCCGGCGATCGTGCCGCCTACGAAGAGCGCCTGCGCTACGACTTGAAGTTTCTGAACTACGCTCCGGTTGTTTTCGTTTCGGCAAAATCGGGCAAGGGAGTGGAAAGAATCTTTCCCCTGATCGAAGAAGTCGCGGCCGAACGCGTAAAGCGCATTCCCACGGCGGCCATGAATCGCTTTATCGAAGCGGTCGACTTCGACCGCGCTTCGGTGCCCATGCGGCAGCGCGTGAAGATTCTCTATATGACGCAGGCTTCCGTGTCTCCGCCTACGTTTATTCTCTTCACGAATCGCGCGGTGAAACTGCACTTCGCTTATCAGCGTTTCCTGGAGAACCAGATTCGCAAGGCGTTCGGCTTTGTGGGCACGCCGATCTGGATCAAGAACCGGGCGCGGGGATAGGGCGATTCTTTAAGCCTTAACGCACGCGTATCCGCGTTGCACCGACCACCGTGATCCGACCTTTCAATTCGAGCTCCAGTAGCAGTGCGAGACGGGATCTCACGAAACGTAGGACCCCGAGCCGTCCCGAGGCATCCGGTCGAAAGAGGACGATCCCGCAGTGTTCTCCCATTGCACGGTGCACAAGGCTCGCAACTCCCTTATCCAAAGTCATCAAGATGCGGCCCGTTAAAGATGCGGCGTGTAAGACTGTAATATCTTCGGCGCCGGTTAGAAGCTCGCTGTGAACGGTATCGACGTCGTGACCCAGTTTGACAAGATCGTCAGCGAGATCGCCCGGAAGGTTCTCGTCAAGTTTGAATTTCATTGAGGTCGAATGGGCACGAGCCTTTCCTGGTGGGCCAGTTCGGCCGCATAAGCGAGTGCCGCTTCGATGTGGCTGGGTTTCAGCGAGGGATAGCTTTGGAGTATCTCCTGTGGAGTCGAGCCTTCGGCGAGGCTGTCGAGTATCACAGTTACGGGGATACGCGTTCCTAAAGCGCAGAGTTCTCCGCCGCACACGCTCGGGTTGCTTTGAAGCAAGTCCTGCCAGACAACCATGTTCTTTATTGTATAACCAGGATTTCGAGGGAATAAAGGAACTCTCGATCCTGGAATTCTTCGAATTCCACGTTTGTTGGATAATAAAAGCATATGAGTCCTAGCGAAACTGCAACCGTAAACCCACAGATGGCGACTGACCTGAAATCTCTGGCGCAGGACGTTGTTCGCCAGGCCATGAAGGGTGGGGCGACCGCCGCTGAATGCGTGGTCCGCGAAGGCGATGAATTTTCCACTCTGGTACGCCTGGGCCAGGTGGAAACACTGAAAGAATCCGGATCGCGATCCATCGGCGTACGGGTGTTTCGCGGGCAGCGCGCGGCCAGCACCCACTCCAGCGATTTTTCCCGCGAAGCTCTCGATCGCATGGTCAACTCGGCGCTGGAGCTTTCGAAGATCACGTCTGAGGATCCGTTCGGCGGAATTCCCGAACCGGATCAACTCGGCCAGTTGGAAGGCGATCTCGATCTGTATCACGAGGACGTTTATTCTCTGCTGGGCGCGGACCGTATTGATTATGCCCGCCGCGCCGAAAAAGCCGCGCTGGATTTCGATCCGCGTATCAAGAACTCCGAAGGCGGATCGTTCGATGCCGCCACCGGCCACAAAGTTCTGGCCAATTCACATGGATTCGTCGGCGAGTACCGGCGTTCGTATTGCTCGGTGGCGGCGGTGCCGATCGCGCAAACCGACGATGGCGCGATGCAGCGGGATTACTGGTTCTCGGTGGCGCGCACGCTGAGAAAACTGGAATCGCCCGAACAGGTGGGAAAAGTTGCCGCCGAGCGCACGCTGCGCCGCCTGGGCGCTCGCAAAGCCAAGACCGCGCAGGTGCCGGTGGTATTCGATCCCATGGTGGCGGCCTCGATTCTTGAACATATTTTTGAAGGCGTGAACGGCGATTCGGTGTATCGTGGCGCATCGTTTCTGGCGGGAAAGCTGGGGCAAAAAATTGCCGCCGAGAACGTAACGATCGTCGATGACGGCACCATCGCCGGCGGCTTCGGCACCAGTCCGTTCGATGGCGAAGGCGTTCCCACGCGGCGCACGGTCGTCGTCGAGCGGGGAGTTCTTGCCTCATATCTTCTGAACACCTACACCGCGAAAAAATTGGGACTTAGAACGACAGGCAACGCATCGCGCGGGCTGGCGGGAACTCCCGGAATCGGGCCCGGGAATTATTTCCTGCAGCCGGGGCCGCGTACGCCGAAGCAACTGATTGGCGACATTAAAGAGGGGCTGTACGTCACCGAGTTCCTGGGCCACGGCGCAAACCTGGTCACGGGCGACTATTCTCGCGGCGCTTCGGGTCTGTGGATCTCGGGCGGAGAGTTCGCGTATCCAGTGGAAGAAATCACTGTTGCCGGAAATCTGAAAGAAATGTTCTTCAACATTTCTGAAGTCGCCAGTGATCTGGAGTTTCGCGGATCGGTCGCAGCGCCCACGCTGAGGATTGATGGCCTGACCGTTGGCGGCGAGTGATCACTGCGTGAAAGCGGGCTGATGTCCGCATTGCGGTTCGCGGCGGCCTAACCCGAGACCGCGGCATATTTTTCCAGATACAATCGCTTTCATGGGCGGATTTTTTCAACCTGCGCCCGCGGCTGAGCGCGATTCGAGCGGACGCATCATCGCGGCCGCGGTTGCGGCTGTGGTTATTCTGGCGGTGATCGCCGCGATGCTTTTACGTACTCCCGCCAGGAACGCGGCAGGGCCGGCGCCATACGCGTCTTATCTCAAACTGAGCGATTTCAAGATGAGCGCGGCAGAAAACTTCGTGGGCGCCACGGTGAGCTATGTCGACGGAACCGTCACCAATACCGGCGGCAAAACGGTGACGCATGTGATGGTTCAGGTGAATTTCAAAGACGACATGGGGCAACTGGCACAGCGCGAGGACATTCCCTTGCAGGCGCTGAAAACAACTGGGCCATATCCTGAAGCAGTCGATTTCAACCAGTCGCCATTGGGGCCGGGGCAGAGCACGGTTTTCCGGCTCACCTTCGAAGGGATTTCGGCGCAGTGGAACCGGCAGTATCCGGAGATTCAAGTCACGGACGTGGCCGCGAAGTAATTCCCTTCTGCGAACTTGGCCCATGTTTTTTCTGCATGTCTCTGTGGCGTACCCTTGATCTGTAAAATGAACCATGCCTGAAACCAAACCATTCCGCCTCACCGAGTCCGTAAAAGCCGCGGGTTGAGCTTCCAAACTGAGTCCGGCGGCGCTGGACAAGGTGCTTGGGAAATTAGCCCGGCAACACGACTCGAATGTTCTGGTCGGCTTCGATCACGCCGACGACGCGGGCGTGTATCAAATCGGGCCCGATCAGGCGCTGGTGCAGACAGTCGACTTCTTCACGCCGATTGTCGACGATCCCTACACCTTCGGTCAGATCACCGCGACAAATTCGTTGAGCGACGTTTATGCCATGGGCGGCAGGCCACTCACGGCGCTTGCGCTGGTCTGTTTTCCGGAGAAGGCCGATCTTGAAATTCTGGAGCGCATTCTGGCCGGCGGCCTGTCGAAAATGATTGAAGCCGGATGCACGGTGATCGGCGGCCACAGCATTCGCGACGAAGAAACCAAATTCGGCTATTCGATCACGGGGATGGTCCATCCGAAAAGAGTTCTCGCCAACGCAGGCGCGAAGCCCGGCGATGCGCTGATCCTGACAAAGGCGCTGGGGACGGGGGTAATTTCAACCGCTATCAAGAAAGAAAAAGCCAAACCCGAATGGATTGAAGCCGCGGTGGAATCGATGACGACGCTGAACAAAACCGCGGCGGAAATCGTCACCGGGGCGAACGAGCAACCATTCACGACCAACGACGCCCTCCCCGTTCATGCCATGACCGACATCACCGGTTTCGGGCTGATTGGCCACGCGCGGGAGATTGCGCGGGCATCAAACGTTTCTTTGCAGATCAGCGCGGGAAAGATTCCACTGCTTGAAGGCGCGCTCGAATGCGCGCGCGCCGGCTACATTCCCGGCGGCCTTAATAACAATCGTGATTTCGCCGAATGCGCGGTGGAGTATCAGGATGCCATCCGGGACGATTTAAAGGCGATGCTTTTCGATCCTCAAACTGCCGGCGGGTTGCTGGTTTCCGTTGCCGGAGAGCAAGCGAGCGGACTGGTTAACCGGCTTGAGGAGTCAGGGGTGAAAGCCGCGCAAATTGGCGAGGTTGTGGAAGCGACGAAGCCGTTGATCGCGGTCCGTTCCTGAGCACTGCGGCTGTTCCTCACGAGCGCCGTGTTGGTGTTAGCTGGCTTTGGTGTCGGCGACTTTGATGGAGAAGTTCACGGTGATGCGGGCCTTGGTTTCCACCGGCTGGCCGTTCTGCACGTAGGGCTTGAAGCGCCATTCGCGCACCGCTTGTTGCGCCGCGCCGATCAGAATGGCGGGGCCGCTGAGCACGTGAATATTTTCGATGTTGCCGTCAGCGCCGATGACAGCCTGGAGTACGACCGAACCCTGCACACGGCTGCGGTCGCCCAGGGCGGGATAAACCGCTACCGTCTGCTGAAGTTCGGCAGCTGAGGAGGAAATGCCTTCATGCGCGGCCGCGTTTTTCGGCAGATCGGCGATCAGCCGGGTTGCCTGGCCGGGAATTTCAACTTTGGTGGCGTTGCTGCCGGGATGGACGAGACGGTGCGAGTCGCCGGCAACGACTTCCACATCGAGCGGCGGAAGAGCAACGCGGTTGGCCGCAACTGCGGGTGCGTCTGAATCTGCCGGAGCATTGGCGGTTGCCGGTGCGCTCGTGGTTGGAACCGACGCCCTGGAAGCTTTTGGGGCAACGTGGTTACTCTTGCCGGCGGGCTGGGCAACTGCATTCTGCGCCGGCGCTTGAACTTTCGTGGCGATTTGCGCCGGGGCCGGAGTGGAATCTTCCGCTTCGTTCCAGTTAAACCAGAAGTCGCGGTCCTTTACGATGACGACCGCCAGGGCAACCAGGAGCAGGGCGAGCGCAACCAGCAAGCGGTACTGCTGCTTTTCTTCGCGCGATTCCGTGTGCGCCTGAGCGAGCGGCTGGTGGCGTTCTGCCATCGCCTCAAGCCGCGTTAATGGATGTCGCTGAGTGGCCACGGGAACTGGTTACCTTTGTCACCCACATACTCAGCCCGGCGACCCTGTGATGACAATGGCACAATACGGCAAACGATGGCACGAGGGTGCCAGATGTGCCCGAAAGGAAACTGGGTCTTGCGAAACACCCCGCTTCCCCTCGAAGCCAGATTACATGGCTCCTTTTGAGCCGGGTCCCGGCGGCGGGGGCTGCACGTCCGGACGTGGGGCGACGAAGGGCACGTTGGGCGCGCGAGTGACCTGGGCGCTGATGGCATCGTTGATATTGATGCCGTTATGGTCGAGCAGCAGTCCGGTGGCGCGGTCCAGTTCCACGCGCGACTTCTCGTAGGCCGCTTTGGCCGAAACCAGGTTCGATTCCGTCGTGGTGAGAGTCGAAGCATCCTGAAGAATGGCAGTCTGCGTGGTAAGGCCAACCTTGAGCTTCTGCTGGTCCGCGTCAAGGGTCTGGCGGGCGAAGTCGACGGCGGCCTGGGCGGCTTGGACCGCGGCGCGGTTCTGTCTGACATCGAACTGGGCGTTGCGGACTTCAATCCGCACCTGATTTTCCAGTTGATGCAGGCGAACCTGGGCCTGGCGGTATTCCAGTTCGGAGCGCACCTGATTGGCCTGCGCCTCGCGATTGAGAAGCGGGATGTTGAGCGAGAGGCCGACGCCTTTGTCGGGCGCGGTGGAGTTGACCAACTGGCTGAGCGTGCCGCCGTAGCTATAGGCGTTGGTTCCGTGGAAAACTCCCGGAGGCGGGCAAGGCGCCCCGTTGTATGTGCATTGTCTGTTCAGATCTCCTCCCAGTCCGGAGCCGCCGTAGTAGGCGAAAGCTTGTAACGAGGGCAGGAGCGCATTGCGAACCGCTTTGGCGCTGAGATCACGCGAGTTCAGATCGATGCGCGACTCCAGCAGTTCGGCGCGATGGGCCAGAGCGTCGTTGATAAGGTCCTGGGCCGGGGTCACGGTTTCCTTTTGCGGAATGGCCATGGTCGAAGTGGGAATCACTTCGGCTTCCGCCAGCGTTGGGTCTTCGACGCTGCGGCTGACGGCATTTTTCATCAACAATTCTTCCAGCTGAAGATTGTTCTGGGCCACGATCAGGTTCTGCTGGTCGGTGGCCAGCGCGCTTTCAGCGCTGACCACTTGAATTGGGGGAACCGTCCCTACCCTTGCCTGCTGCTTGGAATCGTCCAGGGCTTTTTGCGCGTAGGTCAGGGCCTCCTGCTGGACGCGGACATTCTCGTAGGCGTAGACAAGGTCCCAGTACATGTCTTCAATCTGGTCCACGGTGGTGATGATTTGCAGGCGGAAGGCGACGTCCGAAATTTCCCGGTTGTTCTTGGCAATGCGGATGAATCGCGTATTGGCCAGTGAACCGAAACCCTGGAGAAGGTTCTGGGTAAGTTTGAGCTGAAAGTTGGAAGCGAGTTGGGGCGTGAGCAAAGCAAAAGTGCTGTCGGAGGTGAGATGCGTGTTGTTAAAGTCGGCAAACAATGTAGTGCCCCAGTGAAAACCCTGCGTGTAGGTGAAGTCGGTGGTATAGGTGTTCTGGGAAAGAATGCCGCCGGGAGCAGGACTGATGGCGCTGGTCGAAATGGACTCATCCTTATCGAGTTGCAGAGTACTGGTCACCTGTGGATCGAAACTGGTGATGGGAGCGCCGATGCCCAGAGTGGAGCTGACGAGGCCGTTGGTACCGGTGCCGGCTCCGCTGGCCGCAACCGTGGTGCCACCGGTTCCCGAGCCTACCGTGCCGCCCAGGCCTCCGACTCCGCCGCCGGGGGTATTCTGCACGACGCCGGCGTTGATGCCGAGAATGTTTGCGCCCGACTTGGCGCGCAGATAGTCGGTATCGGCAATGTTGAGGTTGTAGCGGGCGATGTCGATATCGAGATTGTTTTCCAGGGTAAGAGCGACGGCGTCGTCGATGGAGAGATAGATTTTGCCGTCGCGCATCAAGGAGTCGATGCGCGGAGAATTCGCGAGCTTGGGCTCCGGAACCCCTTGATTGCGGTAGGGCCGCAAAACATGCGGGAAAGCCGACTGCGGCCGGGAGTAATCCTTCAAATGAACCAGATCAGGAGGATTTGCCGGCGCCGGCGCGGAAGGCACGTCTTGCGCGTACAGCGAAACTAGAGGGCTGAGAAACAAAACAAATAGCGCAGGCGCGGTGCGGCGCGCAGTTCGGAGCAAAGACAGAAACATATTTCGTCTCCTGGAAGAGCAAAATGCAATGTGATCAAGGCTGCGGGATGCGATTAAGGCCGATTATAAAGACGGCAAATCCATCTTAGCGGCAGCAACCGGGATGAGGCGGGCGTGGATTGTAAAGAATTGTGAGATGGCGCGGCACAACGAAGTTCAATTCGCGTTCAACGTCGCAGGGTCGAGCCAAAGCCACGGCGGCGCTAATACGCGGTCAGGTTCACTTGATCGAGCCAGACGTTATACGGCGTCCCGGCCTCGTCGAGATCCATTTGAAAAGCGTTATCGATTTCCTCCAGGGTCCAGCTCTGTTGGTAGGGGTAATAGGTATCAACGGTATAAGTCTGATTGCCGACCGTCAGGCTGATGTAATGGACCTGGTTGCCGGCACGTTCGACCTGCCAGACCAGGTGCGTCCAGGTGTTTGCCGGAAAAGGCTGGCAAGGAATCGTGGTGGGTTCCCATCCCGTGTTCGGCGCGTCATTCCAGATGTCCCACACGCCGTCGCCTTTGAAATTGCACTCCGACCCCCAGACCCAGCGATTGCCCCCGAAAGTCTGGTTGAGGTCAAACTCGAGCGCCTGCGGCGCGGTGGGATTGTCGATGTAAAAGTAGAGATCGTAATTGAAGTGGCTGACATTGTCGCCGCCTGCGACCGGGTTGAAGTAAAGCATGTTGCAGTAGCCGGGGCAGTCGGGCGAGGCCGGGCTGATGCTGAATTCGCAGGAGTTGCCGTCCATGGCGGGAGAGGACTGATTCTGCGTCAGGGTCGAAGTCGGCGTTCCTCCTCCAGCCGCGCAGATTTGCCCGGCGCGTCCTGAACCGGGAGGAAATTCCGCCCCGCAGGATTGCCAGCCCGGCATGGCTTGAATACCGCTGATGGTTGTCTGCCCGTTCGTGCTGGGCGCTTGTGCGGAAACAGTAATTTGCAGCGGCGTGGCGGAGACGTAGCCATGATTGTCCTCAGCCATGACCTCCAGAGTGTGCGGCCCCGGTGCGAGAAAAATCTGCGCGTTGATGGAGTTGTTGAAAGTGAAGTAATACGCCACGCTGCCGGCCGGGTCGCTGGTGTTCATGTCGTAAACCCGCATGAAGAAAATAGGGTTGGTGGGCGTAGCATTGGCCACGACATTCACCGGCGAGGTAACAGTTGTATTCGCGAGCGGACTGGAGACGGAGAGTGGAAAATCGTTCGCTCCACCGATTGGAGGAACGGTTGTGGTTCCATCTGGCGCCGGCAGCGCACTCGTCGACGGCGACCAGTTGATTGCAACCGGGGGAACAAAAGGATAGCCCGGCTGCCCGGGTGCGGGAGAAGTGGGCGTTGTCGAGGTACTGGCTTTCGGTGAACTTGTGCCGCAAGCTATGGAAAAACCGCTAAGCGCAAGCGTGCCGAGGGTCAGGAATAAAACAGGAAGCCGCGGACAGTTTCCTCGGGACGAATAAGTCGGAAGAGGCTTGCCGCCTGGGCGGCAAGCAGTTGCGGGCGAACAGCGCATTGAACCTCCGGATGCTGTCGGAAGATGGTCGGTAGAGACAACAGCATCTGGAGCGGTTGAAGCTGGTCACTACAACGGGACGAAAGCGCGGCGCGCCAATACACTTCTTGTTTATCGCCGGTGACAGTGCAAACCGGCAATACATGCACACCCCTAAGATTTGCGAGAATTACCCTGAAGGGGGTGGCGGCCCGAACGCGCGAACCCGCCGCGATTCGGGCGGGCTGCGAGGTGCCGCCACCTGTTCTGAAGCGCGGTTACGAGGTAACGTCTTCCCTTCTCCATGCCACAAGGCCACTTGCCCCAGCCGCCAACCAACCCAGGCTGGCTGGCAGTTGCTGTTGCTGAGCGGGCGCGGCGGTGGCTTCGTCATCGTCGCTCTGCATCGCGCCGGCCGGGATTGGTTTGTTGGGAATGGTTTCGTAGGCGTAGGCGTCAATCACCGGGCTGTAATCCAGCTTCGTCACAACTCTTATCCAGCCGTAATGTACTTTTCCTTCCTTATCGAGAAACTTCACGCCTACGTACGGATGGTGCGAAGGATTCTCTGGCTGCCACGGGCAGAATGGTATTCCTTCGGAGCTGCCGTAAAGCCCCGAAAGAGCGACTGAGCCGGCCCCGAAGGGCCGCGCCGGACCGATGGTGACGCCGCGCCGCACATCGGATGCGCATATATGGCCGCCTTCCAGGCCCGCCATCTGCCAAACCTCGTTGTTGTTCTGCAATGGCCTCAACTGCAAGCCAAAATTAAAGTTTCCGCAGCCCAGCGGCGGTGCAGCGTGCTTTCCCATATGCCGCGGCGCGCGCGCTGAAGTGCAGGTGAGCGACGGCGCGAAGCCGAAACTCAGGTAAGTGAAGGCAAAATCGTTCTGGCCGTCTCCGTTTAGGTCGATCGGAACGGAAGGGCCGAATCTATCGATGGTGAGATTGGTCTTGGTGGAGAC
>DATLKM010000377.1:0-4154 GCA_035538435.1 Binatia bacterium | reverse complement strand
AATTACCACTAGTCGCGGATAGAGCACTAGATGTATCCGATTGCGTTTGCGGGGTGCCGAGCGTTGGTTTTACAGGTTGAACCGGATGGAATGCAAATCGGGCAGACGTTACCGTGTCATGTGTTGGGTTAACAAAAAAACGCTGCTCGTTCGGAGCACAGAAGAGGTCCACTCTTATGAAATTGATCGGTTCTACATGGCCAAGGATGAGCCTGGCAGTCACTGCTGGTTTTCTGCTTCTCGCGAGCATAGCCTGGGCGCAAGACGACGATAAAAACAGGTCGGACATTGACAAGCGTATTGACGCCTCGGCCCACGTTCTGACGGAAATTATGGGAACGCCCGACAAGGCGATTCCAGACAAAGTGATGAAAGACGCGAAATGCATCGCGGTAATTCCCTCCATGGTGAAGATCGCCATCGGGTTCGGCGGGAACCACGGAAAAGGTGTAGCTACGTGCCGTACCGACGCGGGAACGTGGAGCGCACTTGCGCCCATCACGATCAGCGGCGGCAGTTGGGGATTGCAGCTTGGTGGTCAAGCCATCGATCTGGTGATGGTGGTGATGAACCAGCAGGGCATGGACCATCTCCTCTCCAGCAAGTTTAAGATCGGCGCCGACGCGTCAGCCGCCGCCGGACCGGTGGGCCGCGACACCGCTGCCGATACCGACTGGAAAATGAAGGCGGAGTTGCTCACCTATTCCCGGGCTCGAGGCATTTTTGCCGGCATCGACTTGAGCGGTTCGGCCGTGACCCAGGACAAGGACGAGACCCGACTTCTGTACGGCAAGTTTTTTCCCTTTTCAGAAATTCTATCGGGCAAAGTCCGCTCGCCTAGAGCGAGCAACCCTTTCCTGGAAGCGGTTCGGAAATATTCCGAGCAGGCACACAGTGAATTGAACATGACCAAAGACAGCGCCGTTGCTGCGAATCGCTGAAGAGCAAATGGTCGCGGCTTTCGTGGGGCCCGGCTTGTGTTCGCCTAGCCGGGCCTGCATGAACTGCAACGCACAGATGACGTGGCGTGATTTGCAAGTCAAAACTAAATTTCAGAACGCGGGAGGGATTGGATGGGAACGATTCTGCTCATTATTTTGGTTCTTCTGTTGTTGGGAGCGCTTCCCACCTGGCCGTACAGTCGGGGATGGGGTTACTACCCGAGCGGAGGTCTGGGCCTGGTGGTGGTCGTCATTCTTGTGCTTTTGCTCGCCGGCAGGTTATAGGCGGCAGTTATCTGGGGTGCAAACCCGCTTTTGAGGAGCGTCATGCCGAATCAAAACAGCTCGCGCCAAACGGCAAATGAGTTTTTCCCGTTTTCGTCTTCGTCCATCGTTCGCGATGCTCCCCACGCAGGTCGTGAAATTGCAGTGCGGCCACGGAAGGCAGGTAGTGATTTGCGGCAGGTAAGGGCAGTTGCTCCGGAGGCCATCTGGGGACAGTTCAATAATTACCGTTCCAATGGTCTGGTCGGATCGGCCATCGTCCACGTGGTGCTGCTCGCTTTGATCCTGGGCGGCGCGATGTTCGGCCATCACGTGGTGGAGCAGGTGAAGCAAAAAGAAGTTGTGACTTTGATCGCTCCTTCTCCCGACACCTATTCTTTGCCGGTGGCGAAGAAGGTGGTCAGCGGAGGCGGAGGCGGCGGCGATCACGACAAGCTGCAAGCTCCGAAAGGCAAATTGCCCAAGACGGCAATGCAGCAGATTACTCCGCCCAGCATCGTCCTGCGCAATGAACATCCCAAGTTGGCGGTTGCCCCCACGGTTGTCGTTCCCCCGCAAATTCACATGGCGGACAACCATATGCCGACTCTGGGAAATCCTTCCGCCGCTCCTATGCCTTCGGCGCCCCCTTCGAACGGGACGGGTTCCGGCGGCGGAATCGGCAGCGGATCGGGCGGCGGAGTTGGTGTTGGTCACGGACCCGGAGTGGGTGAGGGCAGCGGTGGTGGAATCGGCGGCGGCGTATTCAAAGTCGGCGGCGGAATTTCCGCCCCCAAAGCGGTTTCAACTCCCGATCCTGAGTACACCGAGGAAGCGCGTAATGCCAAGACGCAGGGAACCTGCATTCTATGGCTTATCGTGGACCAGCAGGGAAATCCGCGGGATATTCGCGTGGTGCGCGGGCTGGGCTACGGGCTGGATGCTCGCGCTATCGCAGCTGTAAAGCAATGGCGCTTTGAGCCGGCGATGAAAGACGGCCACCCCGTGAATGTGCAGATCAGCGTAGAAGTTGGATTCCGGCTGTACTGATATTGCCTTAGGGGAAAATGGCGGGGGCAGTGTTTCGCTCCCGCCTTTTTTATTATGACCGTTTGTCAGAGTGACGCGCCGACAAGGCGGATTGAGAGAGTTCCCTGGCGTCGAGTTCGCCGTTTCCGTTGCGGTCCAGTTTGTTGAACTCCGCTTCCATAAAGCTCATCCACTCGTGCTTGGTGATCTTTCCGTTGTGGTCCGCATCCATCAGGAGCAGTAGTTGGCGAACATTGGCGTCGGCGAGATTGACCTTGTCCTTCCCGGTCGATTCGGCGGCGGCTGGTTTCGGCATGATGGCAACTGTGGCGGCCAGGCCGCTCGCGCCGGCTAACGTCAACAGAAGTTTTCTTCGCGTCATGGTCAAGCTCCCGAATATTGTTGGTTGAGGAGGGGCAGGCTTCGTAGTGCTGACTCCGCGCTTGCGTGAGAAAAGCCTATCGCACGGCAGGTGGCGAAACGAAGTGACGAGGGTAATCGCCCAAGTGGGGAGCGATGGGCAGCTAGCGCGCTGCGCTCCATGCCTGGTAGGCAATCACGATCATCATAAAAATGAGATAAATGCGCAGCGACCAGAGCACAGCCAACTCAGGACCCTTCAGACGCCGGCGGGGGATGGGATTTTTTTTCGCTTTAACCAGCTGTTCTGGTTCCAGCATGGAAAGAACCAGTGAGCGATCGAGTTTCTCGCCGGGCATGGAGATATTTTATATCGCCAGGGTTGTAGGCGCGCGGCTGCTTGTCTGCCGTCGAACGCTAGAGCGTGTGCAGGTAGGCGAGCAGGTTTTGCATGTCTTCGGCGCTCAGGACCTGGCTGTAGCCGGGCATGTCAGGGCGGCCGTTGCGGATGATGTCGGTGACACGCTCGTCATTGGCGGGCAGTCCAGTGTGGGGAAGATATTGGTGCGCGAACATTCCCTTTAACCCCGGGCCTTTTTTACCTTTCGTGGAATAGGGGCGGTGGCAGCGGTCGCAGTGGTTGTCGTAGAGTTTGCGCCCGGCGGCTTGTTGTGGATTAAGCCCCAGTTCGGCGTCGGACCGGCGGCGCTCCACATCGCAGGCCAGGGACGAAACCGACGCCGCGAACACGGCTAGAGCAGCGACAAAAGAAAATAAGAAGTGAATCCTGCACGTCTGATCTGGGAATCGCACGGTCATCGTGTGGTAGCGGCCAGGAAACCTTCCCCTCTTTCAATCATAAAGGAAAGTGGGAGCCGCTTTAATTCGATGCCGGAGGAATGGATTGCAATACATCCTGCAAGAGGGCCGAGATTCCTGCGGAAATCTGAAATTGAATTTCCAGAGCGCCGGTGAACGAGCCCAGGGACGGCGTGATGCTGGCCAGACCGTTGCCGTCGCTCAGGGCGGAGCTCTGGCTCGCGCTGAGGATGATAGAGCTGCCAGTCTGCCCGGAGGACGGGTCGCCGGATCCACCGGCCGGGTTTGAGCCCACCATGCGCGTTACCGTCGATTGAAAAGTCACGGATGCGCCAAGGACAGGATTGGGCGGCGTGGAGGAATCGGTAACGCGGACGGTGAGCGGCTGGAAATTGGTTCCCGACACGGTCTGCGCCGCGCCGGAGACGAATTGAAGATTCAATGACGCCAAAGCGACCGCGGAGCCGTAGATGGTCTGGCATGGACCTGTTCCGCCCGCAACGCAGGCGCTGATCTGAAATCCCGCGCCGAGATTGGTTTCTGACAGGTTGACCGTGGCCAGGCCACTGCCGTTGGTGACTGCGCTCTGGGCGCTAAGGCTTCCGGAGCCCTGATTGATGATGAAGTCGACGGTCATGCCGGGCTTGGGAATTCCGAGGCTCACGACCTGTGCGGTGAGCGGCACGCTGACGGACGCGCCCTGGGCGATAAAGAGATATGGCGTCGTTACCCCGATGTCGA
>DATLKM010000376.1:0-4339 GCA_035538435.1 Binatia bacterium | reverse complement strand
GTGGGGCAGGTTGAGCACGATGAAAGCGTTCCTTCGATCACACGGGAGTCGCGGGATCCGGAAACGCTGGCGATCAGCGAGAGTTGGTGGTCAGCGGAGCATACTGTCGATTCAGGGTGCGGCGTGAGTGACGCGCGGAGGGTGTTTCCCTCGACCCTCCCAGCACCAGACAGGTGCCCATCAGCTGGAGAAGACAAGACTAAATTCATGCCCGATTGAGAAATGGCGAGGGGCAGATCACCAAGATCTGTCCCGCAGGGCAGAGAATCAGCGTTCGCTGAATCGATGCGCAGATTCCAGGAGCCATCAACAGAAACGGGAGCGGTAAGGCCGCGTCCGAACTTGAGAATGCCGGCCAGGGCGACCAGCGGCAGAATCACAAAAAAAACATAGGCGAGAACGAAATTTCTGCGCGTATGCGGCATTTGCCCGTTTACCCCTGGAGACGAACCCTTCGAGCAATCGACTGGCGCGTGCTCATAATAATACAGGGAATCCTTGCCGTGACCGGCTGGGGGATTCCCTGCAAAAATACTTAGTACTGGCGTCCAGCGCTAGAAGTCTGGGCGGAACGCATTCGAGGTCAGATCGCCCAGCAGCTTGTGCCAGGGATGTTTCTCGTTCTGCTCGACTTCGGCCACCATGGCCTTCATCTTCTCAAGCACCGGCGGCCGGGCATCGTCGTAGACGTCGCCTTGCAGCAGCTTCAGGACATCCAGCCGATAGCGCTTGTCGTTGATGAAATAGGTGAACAGCACGTTGAGCCGGTAATAGACCGTAATGAAGTCGTACCAGTTCTTGGTGCCGAGGCGCAGGGTGTTCTCGAAAGTCGAAAAGCTCTCGCGCGAAAAATCGTTCTTTTCGAGCGCGCCCAGGATATCTTTGTGGGCAAAGCGCGAGCTGTTCAGCGCGATGCTGACGCCGGTGGAGAAAATGGGGTCGACAAAGCGGCCGGCGTCGCCAACCATCACAAAGCGGTCGCCGCAAAGCTGCTTCATGGCGTAGCTGTAATCGCCCTCGTCTTTGAAGGGGCGGATGCGGTTCGATTTGCGCAGCGTCTCTTCGATGAGAGGCCGGGTGCCCACGGATTCCCAGAAGAATTTTTCGCGGTCGGCTTTCGACTTGGCAAAATTTTTCTTTTGCGTCACCACGCCGAGGCTGGTGACTGTATCGGAAATTGGAATCTGCCAGATCCAGGTGTTCGAAATCGGCAGGAAGTGAATGTAGATGTAGTCGAGGTTGGTGTCGCGCTTGGCGAAAGCTTTACGGTCGTAGCCATCGAACCAGGAGTGGATGGCATACTGGTCGAACACGGTGTCGGCAACTTTGAGCTTGAGCTGGTTGCCGAGGAAGGTGTTGCGGCCGCTGGCGTCGACGACCATTCTGGCGCTGACGCTCATTTCCTTGGGGCCCATGTTGAAGCGGACGATGGGCTCTTTCGGGCCGAAGTCGACGGCGGAAACCTTGATGCCGTCATAGACGCTCGCGCCCAGCTTGTTGGCGTGCTGCAGCAGCAGCAAATCGAACTTGCCGCGATCAACGTGGTAAGTGTGATTCTTATCGACGCCCGTCTGCTGGCGTTCGTCGAAGCGGATATCCACGTTGCAGTCGGGAGCCAAGCCCTCGAGATCGTGAACGTACGGAGTTTTCTTGTCGTCGGTGGTCCACACCGCGCCATATTTCTTGGGAAACTTCGCCATTTCCATCTGCGGCAGGAAATCGAGGTCTTTGAACACACGGGTGGAAGAGGGAACGAGCGACTCGCCCACGTGCGGGCGGGGGAACAATTCGCGCTCGAACACGACGCAGTTGACGCCGGCTTTGGCCAGGTATGCGCCCATAGACGAGCCCGCCGGCCCTCCGCCGATGATGGCAACATCAAAATCCGGTTTTGTGAGTACCAACTCTTCCTCCTCGCGATTGAACAACTACGAACAACAGGTTCCTCGCCCGCGCTCTGCGCGGGTTTGGAATGACATCATTGGCTGCGTGAGCGAGCCTCGCTGACGCCCCGGCGCTGATCGACTTACATCTTTGCCGCTTCCTTAAAAGCGTCGACCGTCATATCGCCGAGCAACTTGTGCCAGGGATGCTTCGGGTTCTGCTCGACTTCGGACACCATCTTCTTCATTTTGTCGAGCACCGGCGGCGCGGCGTCGTCGTAGACGTCGCCTTGCAGCAGCTTGAGCACATCGAGACGATAACGCGGATCGCCGACAAAGTATGTGAACAGTACGTTCAGCCGGTAATACACCGAGATGAATTCGTACCAGTTCTTGGTGCCACGGCGCAGCGTAGTTTCGTAATCGGAGAAGCTCTGGCGCGAAAAATCGTTCTTTTCCAGCGCCCGCAGAACGCTGGTGTGCGCGAAGCGGGAACTGTTTAATGCGATGCTTACGCCGGTGGAGAAAATGGGATCGACAAAACGGCCGGCATCACCCACCAGCATGAAGCGGTCGCCGGTAAGTTGCGTCATGGCGTAGCTGTAGTCGCCTTCGTCTTTGAAGCCGTGCATCTGGTCGGCTTTCTGAAGTCCTTCGCGGAGCAGGGGACGCGTCCCGACTGCATCCCAGAAAAACTGTTCGCGGGCCAGTTTTGACTTGGCGAAGTTCTTTTTCTGTGTGACCACGCCGATGCTGGTCACGCTGTCGGTGATGGGAATCTGCCAGATCCAGGTGTTCGAGATGGGCAGGAAGTGGATAAAGATGAAGTCGAGTTGGGCGTCTTTCTTGGCGAACGCGCGGCGATCGTAGCCGTCGAACCAGGTGTGGATGGCGTACTGATCGAAAACCGGGTCCTTGATCTTCAACTTCATTTTGTTGCCCAGGAAGGTGTTGCGGCCGCTGCAATCGATGACCATCTTGCAGCTCACGCCCATCTCTTTGGGACCCATGTTGAAGCGAACAATGGGATGCTCGGGGCCGAAGTCGACGTCCTTAACTTTGACGCCCTCGTATACGGCCGCCCCCAGCTTGTTGGCGTGCTGAAGCAGCATCAGGTCGAACTTGCTGCGGTCGACATGGTAGGTATATTCGCGGTCCACCCCTTCCTGCTGGCGTTCATTGAAGCGGATATCGACGTAGGACTCGGGGCTGATTTCGCCGTCGGCCTTGTCGCTGAAGCCGCCCTTGAAATTCATGTCGTATGCGCCCTGGTCTTCCGCGGTCCAGGCCGCCCCGAACTTCTTGGGGAACCTGGCATCTTCCATCTGCGGGAGAAAGTCGAGGTCGCGGAAAACCCGCATGGCGGAAGGGACGAGCGACTCGCCCACGTGAGGGCGGGGAAACAATTCGCGCTCGAAAACCACGCAATTCACGCCTGCCTTGGCCAGGTAAGCGCCCATCGAACCACCCGCAGGCCCGCCACCAATGACGGCAACGTCAAAATCCGGCTTTGTAATAACCAACGCTTCCTCCTCGGTAACGCAATTTCAAATTTGATCGGCACTGGTACAACCGGAACCGATCCCGGCGCGTCCTTGTTCTTCACCCAAGGACCGCAAAATCAAGATGAATAAAGGCCAAAAACCAACAATTTCATTCTCGGCTTAGAAAAACAGGTTAGCGCGAACCATCGGTCGTAAGGGGGTTGACCAGCGCACTGAGTTATCTCACTATGGACTGCCCCGGCGAGGGCTGTCAAGAGAAGTTCGACTCTAGTGCGTGTCGCCGGTGTTGATGGAACTTTGGTAATAGGGCATGGCATGGCTGTGGAAAAAGCCCTTAACGGCCGGAAAAACGCGACTCGGGGGAGAAATCGGCAGAAAGATCGTATCACGATATAAATTGCAGGCGCAACCGGATCGGGGCGGCCGGGAACGATCGAGTTAAGACCAGCCGAAATTCGACGCGGCCATGGATACAATTTCGCGGCCGATGATCAGCGACGCCGTGGCAGCGGGCGAGGGCACGTTCAAAACGTGCAACATTCGGGCGGCGGGGAGGAAAAGAAAATCATCGACCAGCGAGCCGTCGCGGGCAAGGGCCTGGGCGCGCACGCCCGAGCCGCCGGGCACGAGGTCGTTCTCCTGAAGTTCGGGGACCAGGCGCTGCAAGGCGCGAACAAATGCTTTCTTCGATAATGATCGATGGAATTCGGCGAGGCCGCTGCGCCAGTTCTTGCGAGCCATGCGCCAGAAGCCGGGGAAGGCCAGCTCGGAAGCAAAGTCGACGGGGCTGAAATCACTGCGCTGGTAGCCTTCGCGCCGGAAAGCGAGGACGGCGTTGGGCCCTGCATCCACGCGTCCACCAATGCGGCGTGTGAAATGCACGCCGAGAAAGGGAAAGCCCGGATCGGGCACAGGGTAAATCAGAGCGCGCACCAGAGAATCGCGCCCCGC
>DATLKM010000375.1:0-11685 GCA_035538435.1 Binatia bacterium | reverse complement strand
CAAGCTCTCGCCGAATGTCACCAGCATCGCCCAGATGGCCCATATTGCCCAGGAAGCCGGCGCCGACGCGATTTCGCTGATCAACACCTTCGTCGCCATGGCCATCGATCCGGAAACTCGCAAGCCGCGCATCGCCAACGTAACCGCCGGGCTTTCCGGGCCAGCCATCAAGCCCATTGCTTTGCGGATGGTCTACGACGCCGCCCACGCGGTGAAGATTCCGGTGATCGGCATGGGGGGCATCTCAACCGCGTCTGATGTAATGGAATTTCTGCTCGCGGGAGCAACCGCGGTGCAGATCGGTACCGCCAGCTACTGGGACCCCTGCGCTACGGAGAAGATTGTGGAAGAGCTCCGGCGCTGGTGCGAGGAACGCAAGGTCGCGCGCCTGGCCGATCTGATTGGCGGCCTCATTCTGGAATAATTCCTAGGCCGCCCTTGCCTCCGCCAGCCGGGCATATTCCTGCTCCGACTCTGCCGGCATCAGCACCCACATCGTGTAAACTCCCAGCGCCGTCCCGAAGGGAATGTTGGTAAACAGGGAGATGAAGGCCAGCACCAAGGCAAGGGTGCGCGCCCAGGGTTCGTGCTGAATCAAGCCGAAACCGGCGGCAAATCCCGCGGCCGCCTTCAGCAGGACGATCCAGCCAATGGCGCCGAGCAGCGGAACCAGAAATGGCGGCAGGTTCAGCTTGCTCAGGAACAAGTGCTGCGCCACCAGAATGGCGAGGCCGCCCACCGCGTTGAATGCGGACAGCGCCAGCCAAAGAATGCCGAGGATCTGAATATGCGATTGCACGCGCGGCCGCCGCAGGGGCATGGCCGACATTACAGTCACGGCTCCCGTCACCTGCTTGCCGCATCGGCTGCAAAACGCCTGCCCCGCCTGTAACGGCGCACCGCATTGATCGCAGAACATGATCTCCTCCGTTCGGAGTATCGAGCCATTCAACAAAACCACTGCAACAGATGATACGAAAGTTACGCGGCAGAGTTCCCCGGCGGGGCCGATGAGAAAACGAAAAGGCCGCCCGGCAACTGGGCAGCCTTTTCTTTCAAGGGAGAATAGTTCCAACGGAGGCTTAGAATCCCGTCAAAACTTTCTGGACAAAATCTTATGAGCCAAAAAAGCGGGGTGTCAAGCAATTTTTGGGAAATAAATGCCTTTGTTTTCAGTAGTTTAAAGAATAGGTCAACAGATGCAATTTTCGTCCCAAATTGAGACAACCGGCGGCCGAGCACAGGCCAAGCCGAATCTTTTGAGCGACTTAACCCTGGTTTCCCCGGTTTCCGGCCGGCCGGCCCTCGATAATTCTCTCCTCGATCACCGTCTCCTGAAGATGAAGCGCGATGAATTCCGTTTGCCCTGCCCGGCCGAAGACTCGGCCCGGGAGAAGCCGCCGCAACAGCACGCGAATACCGCCGAATGCTATGCCCGCGGCCAGCGAAAGCGCGCCGACAATGATGCAGAGCAGAATGATGTTCACCAGCAGATTGGCAACGTTGTTCTTCTTGTCGAAATAAGTGTTCTCGTTCCAGGTGACGCGGGCGTCGTAGTTCACCGCGCCAAGCAGAGTTTGTGCGTCGCTTTGTGAAAGCGGCCCGGAAGCAATGGCGATGATCGGCCCGCTGCGCTTGTCGAAGAACGGGCCCGCGTTTTGCACTCCGCCAACTCCCTCCTGCGGAGCGGGTACGTGATTGGCGGCATCGATATTCCGCAGGTGCGCGATGGCCAGCGCCGGAGTGGGATATTCCACCAGCATCAGCGTGGCCGGACCGCTCGGTGTGGAATATTGCCCAAGAACGACTTCGGGGCCGGCGCTGAAGTCCGGTAAATCCGCGGGGAGCGGCGAACCAATCGCGGCCAGAGCCAGCGGCCCTTCCGCGTACTTCTCGGTATTGGTTTCGTAGCCGTGGTGCGGCATGAAGGCGAGAATCGGCGGCAGGTTTCCGCTGTTGCCTGGCGGCTTGGGCAACATCCCGGCGAGTTCGCGCAGTCCCGCGGCAGACATTACCGAGAGCTGGCTGAATTCCGCGTCGATCAGGATATGGCCGCGATAAAAAAGCACCCTCTTGCCGGAAGACGCTGCTTGATCGCCAATCGCCTCGCGCGCCATTCCCGGCTGAAGATAAAACGTGTAGGCGCCGAAGGCTCCGCTGGCGTCGGCAAAACGGGCGGCGCGAACTTTGAGCGTGCGGCCGTCGTCCGCTTTGTAGCTGGCGCCGGCAAAATCGGCAAAGCCGTATTCTCTCAACAGCGCGGCATTGGTGGGATCGGCCGCCGCAGGGTCCCGGCTGATTTCCGGTGAGCCTTGAATCTGCCATCCGGCGAATTGCTGGGGAAGAATCGGCGGAGCGGAAGCCGGGTTCGGCGCAGCCGCAAAAGCAGTAGCACCGGTCACGAGTATCGCGAACAGAACCAGGAATGTGGGTATAAGGTTACGGCTGGACACAAAAACCCCTCACCGATTAGACCACAGAAGCAGGGGAAAAGTTTCCCGGGGCGGAGTCGTGGACTACCTTGAATTTTGAGCCGTTCCCCAGTAAAGCAGGCTCCTCACCGGCCCTTCGGGCCGATTCAGACTGACATCGCCACGTATCTTGTCTTTTCTGTCTTTTTTGGTCGTGGAGGCTACTGCCCGGCGGTCTTGTCCATCTTGCTGGCCATCTTCACGCCGCTTAACCCGTTCACATACTTGGCGATGCCGCGGTAGAGCGATTCGGCGATGCGTTCGCGGTATTCGCCGGTTTCGAGCCGGCGCTCGTCGGTGGGATTGCTCACGAATGAAATTTCCGCCAGGATCGACGGCATATTCGCGCCGATCAGCACAATGAACGGAGCTTTCTTGACTCCACGATCGCGAATGGCGGGACTTTTCGCAGCCAGGCCGCTGTGCAACGACTGTTCCACGTCCCAGGCGAACTCGCGCGATTCCTCGATCTTTTCCTTCATCGCGATTTTCTTGACCAGGTCCTGTAGTTCATAGATCGACTTTTCTGAAACCGCGTTTTCCCGGGCCGCTACTTCCAGGGCCTCCGGCGAAGCGGTGAAATTCAAGTAATAGGTTTCCACGCCGCGCGCGGCCGGGTCGTGGCTGGAATTGGCATGAACTGAAATAAACAGGTCCGCCCGGGCCTGATTGGCAATGGCGGTGCGCGTTTCCAGAGGAATGAAAGTATCGTCCTTGCGCGTATACACCACTTCGGCGCCCAACCGCGTTTCCAGCAGTTTACCCAGGCGCCGGCTCACTTCGAGCACCAGATCTTTTTCTTCCAGCCCGTTTGGGCCGATTGTGCCGGTGTCGTGGCCGCCATGTCCGGCATCGATCACGATTTTTCCGATCTTCAGCCCCAGAGCGCGGATCAGCGAGCGATCCCCGCCGGCGGTCGGCTGCGCCTCATGAACCAGCGGCTCGGGCCCAACCTTGGCCTTGCCCAGCACCAGCGGCGCCGATTTTGGTTTGCCCTGTTTCACGTGGGCGACGGGCGGGTCCGGGGCGGGTTGATCGTCGTCATCGGCGTCGACCACTTTCTTGACAACTCCGGTCTTTGGCTTCGTCGCGGCCGCTTTGACGTCCGGGGGATGACTGTCTTTTTCCACCTTCGGCGCGTCTTCCGCGTCGGGCTCACTCTTATCGCTGCCGCGCAGCGTAGGCGAGGGATTGGCCGGCGCCAGGCTTGCTTCTACGTCACCGGCTTGGGGCGGGGCCGGAACATCCGACTCGGCCGACATAGTCTCGTCAGGCTCCCTTTCCGCAGGCTTGTTCCGGTTCTTCCCGTGAATGTCGATGATCAGGCGGTACGGATCAGGCAGCAGAAAAGCGTCATAGTCCGACAGGGTATCGACTTCAAGCACCACGCGCGTGCGTCCGGGGGCAAACTGCGCCACGCGGATTTTCTTCAGGAATCCGTCGTCTACGTCGAAGCTCTTGCCCACCAGCGTGGAAGCCAGCCTGGTACCGCGCAGGTCGAAGAAGATTCGCGCCGGGCTTTCGATTCGCTGCGAGGAAAATTTCACATCGCCTTCCAGGTCGATAGCCACGCGGGTGTAGTCCCCGCTCGACCAATGCCGGATTCCGGTGACCCGCGCCGCGTGCCTTGCTCCGTTATCTTCTACTTTGTCCGAAGCAAGGCGTGCGATATCGCTCTCGCCGTCTTTCGCCGCTGCGTTCTCTTCATCTTTATCTTTGTTTCCGTCTTTATCTTTGTTTCCGTCTTTCTCGGGTTTGTGGTTCGCCGCGGCTTTATTCCCACCCTTCGCCTGGCCGTCCAGCTCCGCGATGGCGTTGCGGGCGTCGTCGCTCAAATGATTCTTTGGGTATCGCCGGATGAACTCCTGAAACGCAGCCCGCGCGGAATTCGGGTCATTGAGATCGTCTTTGTAAATCTCGCCGACGGTGAACAGCGCGTCGAAGCGGTACTTGCTTCCCGGATACTCACGGCGCAGGAAGCGATACTGGGCGATGGCTTCGCGCAGGATTTTGTCGTCTTCAAAGCGGCGGCCCATTTCCACCAGAGTTTCGGCCGTCGCCACCACGCTGGGGTCAGCCTTGCTGGAGTTTGGCGCGCCCAGGTAGACGAAACGGTAGGCGTTCAAGACCCGCTGATAGTCGTGGCGGGCACGGTCGGCGGCGGGGCGGCCGTTCAAAGCTTCGCGCATGCGCTCGGCGGTGCTGAAATGCTCGCGCGCCCAAGTCTCGGAATGGCGGGCACGGGCGTGTGCCGTCACAGCAGTTGGAAGAGACAGCGCAAGCAGCGCTGCCCAGAGAGTTCGCCGGCGCGATGAACTGGTCACAAGAAAGCCCTAGCTTTCCATCTTAACGGGTGGCGCCCCGGATGCCAGAGAGACTAAGTAGATGCCGCCTGCTTACTCGGTGTTGCTGATGTAAAGCACGCCCCGGGCATCCCGCTGAATCGTCAGGGGATTGCGGGAAGGGCTGGAACCGAAATCGGCCCCGCCGTAGTACAGGTTGGTAATGCGCCGGACATAATTTTGGGTTTCGCCATAACGCGGAACGCCCGAGCTGCGCGCCACAGCTCCGGCTCCGGCGTTGTAGGCGGCCAGGGTCAACCTGACGTCGCCGCCGTAGCTTTCCAGAAGCTGCTTCAGATGCCGGACCCCGGCGTCCACGTTCTGCTCGGGATCGAATGGGTTCTTCACCTTCAACTGCCGGGCAGTGGAAGGCATGAGCTGCATCAGCCCCATGGCGCCTTTCCGCGAAACCGCATTGGGGTTGAAGTTCGATTCCACTTTCACCACCGCCCGTACCAGGTTGGGGTCGACGTTGTGTCGGGCCGCGGCTTGTTCAATGGCCGTATCTACATCGACGGGACTCGCGTTGGTTCCCCGGAAATTGGCATTTACGATCTTTTGCGTGGCAGACTGGCTTGAATCCTTGCCCAGATATTCGCTGACTTCGGCCGCCGCCGAGCGCGCCGCCTTCATCGACGCGGCATTGGCGGATGGCACCGGCTTCCAGCGGCCTTCCTTCGAGCTCCAGTACATGAGCGAGCGGCGCGCCGGCTCGGGCGTGACCGGCCGCGGCGATGCTGTGGGCGAATCATTTACATAGATCGTGCGGCCGCTTTCGGCGTTCGCCGTAATCGGAGCGGAATCGTTGCCCTCGGCTCGCAGCTGCGCGGTCAGAGTCAAAGAGGTCGCAGCCAGCACGCTGACCAGGAGCTCGATTTTCAGGCGTTTATGCATACCGGATCTTGCACTGCGCCAAGCCCGCCGGGCATACCTCACCCCGGCGTTTTTCTACCGGAACCTGATAAGGAGAACTGCTAAACCTGAGTAGGAAAATTATAGGCGGGGCCGGAGCCGCCAGCAATCTCTCGGAAGGGTGTAGACCCACCGAGGTAACCTCAGTAACCGACCGTAAATTCAATCGGTTAGAGCGGTCTTAGGTTACCTGCCCTTCCAATGCCAGACTGAAATCGTCGAGCGAGAGTGAGCGCAGGAGATTGCGCCGCATGCCGCGCTCCACGTCGGCCAGCCGATCGGAAGCAGAGGTAACCCAGTCGAAGCTGGCGGCTTCGGCCAGTTTCGCCAGTTGAGTCTGAATATCGGTGTTCTGGACCAGCTGTGGCGTGCCGGAATTGAGAAACATAAGGTCGCGCAAGAGCGAATATAACGTTCGCAGAAGGCGCTCGGTTTTTTCTCGTCCCTCCGCGCCGGGGCGATAGGACTCGGTAATCTTAAAAAGCTGGGAATGTTCGCCTCCCATGAGCGCGGAATTTAACAACCCCAGGGCATCGGTCCGGGCGGCGACATAGGACTCGAGGTCGAAGCTGCGAGCCCTGCCCAACGCGCCCTCGCTCAATCGCGCGGCCAGGGCCCGCTGCGCCGGCTTCCACTCCGGCCGCTGCTGGGACAGATAGTTCTCGACCTCTGCCACCGGCAACGATGCCAGGGAAAACACCATCGATCGCGAGCGGATCGTCGGCAGCAACTCTCCCGCGTTTTCGGTGAGCAAAAAAATTGTAGCGAACTCAGGCGGTTCTTCCAGCACTTTCAGCAACGAATTGGCCGCTTCTTTCATGAACGCAGAGTCGGTAAAGATGTAGATCCGTTCCTTCGCCTCCGCCGGGCGGTAGTAAATTGTCTCGATGACCCGCCGCACCTGGTCGACTTTGATCATCATTTGCGGAGGATCGGGCGGAATGATCAGCACGTCGGGATGCGTCTGCACGAAAAGCCGGGTTTCTTTCTTGTCGGTTTCGCGCAGCCCTTCGCGGGCCTCGGCGGCTTCGGCGAAGCGGGCATCGAGGTCGGCGGCCAGCGCGATGCGGCGGCAGTTGGCGCAATGGCCGCAGAAATCGGGCAAGCCATCGGTATTCGGCGGCTCCAGGCAGTTCAACGCCTGGGCCAGCATGAGGGTGAGCGTGTATTTGCCTGCGCCGCGCGGACCGGCCAGAATCACGGCATGGGGAAAGCGGTTTCGCGCTATCATGTCGCGCAGACGATGAACGATGTCGCTATTGCCGTGAAAGTCCGAAAAAGGCATAAAGAAAAAATCTACCACGGAGCCACAGAGTAACCATTAATAAGAAGATTCTTCTCTGTGACTCTGTGTCTCTGTGGCGAAAAGATTCATCCGGACAATTTCAACTCCGCTTGCAGCACTTGCGCAATTCTGCGGTGCGTTGCAGCGGGCGTGCCGCTTGCATCTATCTTGATGACCCGCCGCGGTTCGCGGGCAGCGATCGCGCCATACCCCTCGCGCACACGCGCAAAGAAAGCGCGATTCTCCTGCTCAAAGCGGTTTTCGTCGCCAGTATGTTTTTTGCCCGGTGACGAATTCTTCTTCGCGCCTTGCAGATTTCTGCGGCGCGCGCGGCCCAAACTCAAGTGCGGATCGGAATCCAGCAGCAGGGTCAGATCCGGCCACAAGTTCCCGCACAGCGCTCGGTGCAACTCCAGAACGATCTTGCCGCCCAGCTTGCGGCCGTGGCCCTGATAGGCCTCGGTGGAATCGGTGAAGCGGTCGCACAGAACGATCTCGCCCCGTTCCAGCGCCGGTTCGATCACTTCGGCAATGTGCTGCGCGCGCGAGGCAAACATCAATGCCATCTCCGCCATTGGGGAAAGCCCCTGCGTCTTCGAATCCAGCAGCACGCGGCGGATTTTTTCCGCGGTCGGCGTCCCTCCCGGCTCGCGCGTTTCCACCACTTCATGCCCCGCCCGCCGCAAGGCCGCAGCCAGTTTGCGCATCTGCGTGCTCTTGCCCGTACCGTCGAGCCCCTCGAAGGTGACGAATTTTCCGCGCCGCGGCATCGCCGCATAATAACAGCGACTGCCCCCCGCTGTACGCCACTCCCACTCGCTGGTAGAATCGAGCGTTCTGTGGACAACATTTCCGGGAAATAACTTCGATTCGACATCTCAGGGGGACTCAGGATGAAACTCTCAAGGCTCTTGGGAGTAATTTGCTCTTTTCTGCTTTTCTCGCTGTTCGCCTGGTCGGCTGCTACGCCGACTGTCACCATCTTCGTCGACGCCACATCCGCACCGCGAAAAATCTTCCACGCGAAATTGAGAATCCCCGCCAGCGCCGGCGATTTGACGCTTTACTATCCGAAATGGATTCCCGGCGAGCACGCACCCGACGGCCCCGTGGTCGATCTTGCGGGATTGAAGTTTTCCGCCGCGGGCAAGGAATTAAAGTGGCGGCGCGACTTGTTGGATGGTTTCACGCTGCACGTCGAAGTTCCGGCCGGAGTGTCCGAAATCGACGCCCAGCTCGATTTTCTCTCTCCCGCAACGTTTGAAGGCGGCTTCTCCGCCGGTTCCTCCGCCACCGATAAACTGGCTGTTATCAGCTGGAACCAGGTCTTGCTGTATCCCAAAGGCTACAAGACCGACGACATCAATTACGCGGCCACTTTGAAGCTGCCGGCGGGCTGGAAGTACGGCACGCCCCTGCCCATCGCTTCGACGGCCGATCGTGACGGCGGGACGGAAATCACATTCCAGCCGGCGTCGCTGACCACGCTGGTCGATTCCCCCGTAATCACCGGCGAATTTCTAAAGGTCGTGCGCCTGGCTGACGATCCAGTCACTGAGATGGATATCGCCGCCGACAGCGCGGGTGCGCTTGAGCCTCCCGCCGAAGTCTGGGACCACTACAAGAATCTGGTCGATCAGGCGCAGAAGCTGTTTGGCGCGCACCACTATCGCGACTACCACTTTCTCTACACCCTGAGCGATCATGTCGCGCATTTCGGCCTGGAGCACCACGAATCGGACGACAGCCGCGTGGATGAACGCGGCCTGGTCGATGAAACCGCGCGCAAAATGAACGCCAGCCTCCTGCCGCACGAATATGTGCATTCGTGGAACGGCAAATACCGCCGCCCTTACGATCTGGCCACGCCGGATTACGAACAGCCCATGCAGGACGATCTGTTGTGGGTTTATGAAGGGCTGACGAATTATCTGGGAACCGTACTGACCGCGCGGAGCGGCTTATTGACCGGTGAACAGGCCCGCGACGATCTGGCTTTGACCGCCGCCTCGCTCGATCACCTGCCCGGCCGCACCTGGCGCAATCTTCAGGATACCGCCGACGCCGCTCCTCAACTTTATTTCGCCCCGGGGGCCTGGCATTCGTGGCGCCGCGGCGTCGACTTTTACGACGAAGATACGCTGAACTGGCTCTGGGTCGACGTAATCATTCGCCAGCAAAGCAAGGGCAAAAAATCGATTGACGACTTCTGCCACTTGTTTCACGGCGCTCCCAGCACCGGCCCCATGCTTAAGACCTACACCTTCGACGATGTCGTGAACACGCTGAATCAGGTGGTGGCCTACGACTGGCGCGGGTTCTGGACCGAACGCCTCACCACTCACAATCCCGGCGCGCCGCTGGGTGGAATCGAGGGCAGCGGATGGAAAGTCGTGTACGACGAAACCCCATCTGAGATGCACCGCTCGGCTGAAACCGAATTTCACTTCGTGGATGCCGGCAATTCGATCGGCCTTACACTGCGCGAAGATGGCCGCATCTCCGATACCGTTGAAGGCATGCCCGCAGCCGTCGCGGGAATCGGCCCCGGCATGCAGTTGATCGCCGTCAACGGCCGCAAATACTCGCCCGAGGCCCTGCGTGACGCTCTGAAGCGCGGCAAAAACAGCACGGCCCCGCTGGAGTTGCTGGTCGAGAATGACGATTACTACATTACGTTCAAGCTCGATTATCACGGCGGCGAACGCTACGCGCATCTGGTGCGCGACGAATCGAAACCGGATTTGTTGAGCGAAATCTATAAGGCGAAATAGCGATGGGGAGGGCGCGGCCCGTGAGCCGCGCCCCACCGCGCGACGGAATTGACGGCCTTGCGTTTAATCATCGTCATTTGAAGGAAAATGTCGATGTTTGAAGGAAAATGTCGATCATGAGCCTTGCGAAGCGCTTTGTGCTTTTGGCGGGCGTATTCACGGTTCTCAATTATCTTCCCGCACTTTCCTCTCAGTCTCCACCCATCCTTGGCTTCACCCCGGCCTCCGCCGCCCGCCAAGCCGAAACCGAAAAGAAATTCAAAGCTATTCCTTCGCCGGACGAGGAGCGCCGCCAGCACCGCATCTTCACCGCCGAACCTCACGTCGCCGGCTCCGCGCGCAACAACGAACTCGCCCGCTATATCGCCGATCAATGGCGGACGGAAGGAATCGAAGACGTCATCATTCGCCGCTACGACGTTTACGGCTCCAACCCGAAATCCACTTCGCTGGAAATGATCGCGCCCACGCGCTATCGCGCCTTGCTGCGCGAACTCCCGGTGCTGGGCGATCCCGATTCCAAAAACAAGAGCATCAGCGCCGCCTGGAGCGGCATGTCCGCCTCGGGCGATGTGACCGCCCCCCTGGTCTATGCCCACAGCGGCAATCCCGAAGATTACGATCTGTTGCGCAAGCAGGGCATCGACGTCAAAGGCAAAATCGTCATCGTCCGCTACTCCAACCCATACAGCTATCGCGGATTCAAGGCGCTCACCGCGCAGCGGGAAGGCGCGGCCGCCATTCTGATTTACAGCGACCCCGCCGAAGACGGCTTCAAGAAAGGTAACGTCGATCCCAAAGGCCCGTGGGGGCCGGAATATCACATTCAGCGCGGCGCCATCACCTACGATTTTATGGTCCCCGGCGATCCGCTTACTCCCGGTTGGGCTTCTCTTCCAGGAGCTAAACGGATTTCGGTCGACGAAGCGGTGTCGATCCCGAAAATCGTGGCTCTGCCCTTGTCGTGGCACGATGCCAAGCCGCTCCTGGCGGCAATGGACGGCCCCCTGGCTCCGCAAGATTGGCAAGGAGGGCTGCCGATCAAATACCGCCTCGGCGGCGGCCGGGTGCGTGTGCACGTGAAAGTCGAGATGGATAATTCCATTCAGCCCTATTACGTCGTCGAAGGCCGCATTCGCGGCTCGGATCTGCCCGACGATTGGATCGTGATGGGCAATCACCGCGATGCCTGGGTCTTCGGAGGAGTGGATCCCTCCAGCGGCACCGCGGCGCTGATGGAGATGACCCGCTCTTTTGCGAAATTGGCCAAGCAGGGCGTACGGCCTCAGCGCACTTTAATTTTTTGCAGTTGGGATGGCGAAGAGGTCGGCCTGACCGGGTCCACCGAGTGGGGCGAGCAATTCGCCGACGAGTTGCGCAGGAAAGCCGTCGCGTATATCAACGTGGACGAAGCCACCTCCGGAGCGGATTTTCACGGTCAGGCGGTCGCTTCCCTCGCGCCCATGCTCGTTGAGGCAACGCACAGTTTGCAGGATCCTTCCGGCAAGTCGCTGTATGAAGCGTGGAAAGAATCGGTGGCGCGCGAGCGCCGCGAACAGGAGCGCAAAGGCGAAGCGGCCGATCTAAGCCTGAACGACTCGAACCTGGCCGACACCCGCATCGGCAGCGGCTCCGATCACACTGTCTTTCTCAATTTCATCGGCATGCCGGTGCTCGGTCTCGGTTTCGAAGGCCCGCATGGCGTTTACCACTCCGCTTATGACGATTTTTTCTGGATGAATCGTTTCGGCGATCCCGGCTACCGTTATCACACCTTGATGTCGCAGTTGTGGGGATTGCTGGCCCTGCGCCTGGCCAATGCCGACCTGCTGCCTTTCGATTTCGCCAGCTACGCGCAGGACATACGCCAGTTCGTGAATGAAATGACGAAAGGGAAAGAT
>DATLKM010000374.1:0-3128 GCA_035538435.1 Binatia bacterium | reverse complement strand
TTTTGCGAGAGCCTGCCCTGAGCCTGCCGAAGGGGCGGTACGATGCTGCCGAGTGCGGGCGGTTTCCTTAACGCGAGGGACTACGCGCCTGTCCAGAGGTTCTTGATTTCAGGAGGATGCAGCAGGGTTTGCATGACAACGCAATATTGCTCGGTTTTTTGCCGGAGGGCGGCGAGTTGCTCGGAGCTGGCCTGGGGCGCGCGAACGTTGAACTTTACTCTTATGCTCTCGAATCCCACGGGCGCCGTTTTCGACATGCCCAGGGTCCCCTGCAAATCCAAGTCTCCCTCCACGGTCACCTCGATGTCATCGGTCGGAATTCCCATTGCAGCCGCCACCATTTGGCAGGTGATCTGGGCGCACGCGGCCAAGGCGCCGAGCAACAGATCGCCGGAGCAGGCGCCGGTGCCGGCCCCTCCCACGCCGCTGTGCGCTTGCGCGTCGTAGATGGCCCGGCCCAGGTCAACCGAACAGGAGATGGGCGCATCTGTTTTTCTACCCTGGGCCACCAGGGTGATCTGGGAACTGGCGGGAGTTTGCCGATAGGCGTCTTTCAACGGTCGCTGTAGCGAGCGGATGTCCATGGCGGTCCTTCTTCGAGTCCGGTTCATTATATGCAAAGGCGGAGGGGAACCGTCCCGTTTGCTGCGACGTTCGGATGAGAAAGGACGGAAGGCGCCGAGCCGGAGCCGGCGCCTCCCGTCGCCAGCTCAGTTATCTTTTGCGCAACTGACGTGATCGTTCCAATCCACGAAATCGCCTTGCGGGTTGTCGCGCCACGCCCATACGTGAAGCTCGAAGAAAGCCGGAATGTTGAACCGGTTCGGGCTGTCGACGTACAAGAAAACCTGATCCTGCAAGACCGGAGGATTGGTATTGTTCTGCAGCCAGGTCGAAGCGTAGGTAATGAATTCGACGCCGACCAGCCTCATTTGACCGTTGGGCGACGGTTCATAGATCAGCGCCTGCGGGTGGTTGACGTCGATCGTGCCGTTGATCAGATTGCCGTTGACGTAGTGTACGCCCATGGCGCCGTGATCGGAGCCGGTGACGCAGCCCAGGAACGGCGCATAACCGTCCTTGAGGGCGAGGTCGACATCGAGGTATTGCCTGGTCGCTTCGCGAACCGCGCGAACCAGCCTGCTTTGATCTCCCGGCCCGGCTGACTGCATTTTCTGCTGAGCCCAACCCAACGAGGAAGCCGCCAAAAACCCGACCAGCAGCAGGGAAGTACGCGAACTGAGAAACACCGTGTTTTTCATGTTTTGAGTCTCCTTTTAATGTTGCTTGCGCGGAAAAGGCCGATAAAACGCCGCTTGTGGATGGGAAGAAAGGCCTGGCTGCTCGAAGACGGGAACAGAGCCCACACTCTGTTCCCGGTCTCGAAGTCTTTTTCTAAGGGCTGACACTCCTACTGCGGGCGCTTCCCCCTGGGCTTACTTGACTGACGCCAGAAGCGTGAACACTTTTTCGACTGCGTTTCCCGCCCGCAGTTCCTGTTCCAGCTTGCTCGCCGGCAACTGGTAGCCAATTCCTCCCGCGCCCTTGATGCCGGTCAGGAAATACCGGTCGCCGTATTGGTGAAACACCAGCGCGGCATCCTGACGCATGCCTGGCGACAGATCTCCGACGGGAAGGGCAAACACGTGCTGCCCGCCGCTTGTGATCGAAAGGTATGTACGTCCATTCGTAACCACCGCGATTGTGCATTCGCCCGCCGGCATGGTCTGGCCACTCGCCGCGAACGCGAAGGGGACCTGAGCTTTGAGCCCCGCTGAGTTCTGTGCGTTTAACAAGCCCGTCAACCCCACCAACATCATGAGGAGCAGTGCGGCATGCTTTGCGATCGTCATAATTGTGTCCTCCGGTTGCGAAGTTTTGAAGGCTGCCTTCTCAGCTTCTTGCTGAAGCCAAACCGGACGCCTCTATCTAGAAAGGCGGGAATTGACGGAAAGAAACCGCAAGCCTGCGATTAAGAAACCCGGGTGTCAAAGAAAGTCCCTTCCCCTGGGAGACTAGGTTTTTCCTTGTTTTCGTTGTAATGTATTGGCGCTGAGGGAGATAGATGGATTTACCTTCTACTCACGAAGTCACGAGCCTGCTGAAATCCTGGAGCAGCGGCGACGAACAGGCTCTGGAAAAGCTGACGCCCTTGGTCTACCGGCAATTGCACCAAGTGGCGCGCCGGTACATGGCGGGCGAACGCTCTGGCCACACACTGCAGACCACCGCACTGGTCAATGAAGTTTATTTGCGCCTGGTGGATTGTGGCCGGGTGAATTGGCAGGATCGCGCCCACTTCTTTGCCATGGCGGCGCAATTGATGCGCCGCATTCTCATCGACTTTGCCCGCTCGCGCGGTTATTTGAAACGGGGCGCAGCGGCTCCTCACATTTCTCTGGAAGAAGCTCCATCAGTATGCGATGAACCGGATGTGAACCTGGTGGCCCTGGACGATGCTTTGAAGGCTTTGGCCGCGGTCGATGAAAGGAAAAGCAAAATTGTCGAGCTGAAATTCTTCGGCGGACTGAACGCTGAGGAAACGGCCGAAGTGCTGCGTGTTTCCAGTGACACGGTGATGCGGGACTGGAAATTGGCCAAAATCTGGCTTTTGCGCGAGTTGAGCCGCGGAAAGGCGAGCCATGGCGCGTGAGCTTTGGCGTCGCGTCGAAGAACTCTGCCAGCAGGCTTTGGATCTTGCTGAAGACCGGCGCTCCGAATTCCTTCATCGCGCATGCGGAAGCGATGACGCCTTGCGCCACGAAGTGGAGTCGCTGCTGGCTCACGAGAAAAAGGCCCAACACTTTATTGAAACTCCGGCCATGGAGGTGGCGGGAAAAATCCTTGCCCGCCAGGCGCACAAGGAAACCTGGAAAGATCTCATCGGCGCCACGGTTGCCCATTACCGCGTGATCGAAAAGCTTGGCGGGGGAGGAATGGGCGTTGTCTACAAAGCGGAAGACATCGATCTCGACCGCCTTGTCGCACTTAAATTCCTGCCCGACGATATCGCGCATGACTCTCAGGCCGTCAGCCGCTTCCAGCGCGAAGCCAAGGCGGCTTCGGCGCTGAACCACCCCAACATCGTTACCATTTATGAACTGGGGCACCTCCAGGGCACGCACTAT
>DATLKM010000373.1:0-1851 GCA_035538435.1 Binatia bacterium | reverse complement strand
CACCTGTTCAGCAGCGCCGATATCAGCATCGAGCCGCTGATCAGCGGCGAGCGTGTCCTGAAATTCGGCCTGCTCCCCAACTTGCGCGTCACACGCGTGCTGGACGAGCGCGGCCAGGACCTCTATTTCATTCAGGAAAGCCGCAAAGAAGACGGCTCCTTTTATGCCATCTTCCCCGCCGCTCCGCCGATGAGAAAAGAGACGACCATCCACGTCGAATACGCCGGCGACAATGTTCTGGATGAAGCCGGGGAAGGCAGCTACTACGTGGGCGCGCGCACTTCCTGGTATCCCAACCTGAACGGATTCGGCGAAAAAGCCCTTTACGATCTCACCTTCAAGGTCCCGAAAAAATACACTGTCGTGAGTATCGGCAGGTTGGAGTCGCAATCGGTCGAAGGCGACCTCGCCGTAAGTCACTGGATCACGCCGATCCCGGTGGCCGTAGCCGGATTCAACTACGGTTCGTATCAGAAGATCGACGTGCCTGACGACATCACCGGCTACAAGATCAGCGGCTATTATCTGGAGGACCTGCCCAACAATCTGCGCAGCCGCCAGGCGCTGCAAACTCTGGCTCCGCACAGCATGACCAAGTACGCGCTGGAGCAAACCCGCGCCCAGATGCAGTTGTGCACGCTTTATTTCGGCAAAATTCCCTACGAAGAAATCCACATCACCGAGCAGCCGAATTTCAATTTCGGCCAGTCGTGGCCGAACCTGGTGTACCTGCCGATTTCCGCCTACACCGATTCCACGCAGCGCTGGATGCTGTTCGGCCAGATCAACAACAAATTCACCGGCTTCGTGCAGGAGGTCACGCCGCATGAAGTCGCGCATCAGTGGTGGGGGCACGCTGTCGGCTGGGCCTCGTATCACGATCAGTGGCTGTCGGAGGGTTTCGCCGAATTTTCCGCCGGGCTTTTTCTTCAGCAGGGCGTGGCCGGCGACTGGCGCAAAGACTACATCGACTTTTGGAACCGCCTGCGCGACCGAGTGTTGGAAAAAAACAATTTCGGCATCGCCCCCAACGACGCCGGGCCGCTGTGGATGGGCGAGCGCCTGATTTCCCCCCGCACCGCCGAAGCCTATCAGCAGGTCACTTACCCCAAGGGCGCTTATGTGCTGGAAATGCTGCGCTCGATCATGCGCAGCACCGACGAGACCGACCACGACAAAGCCTTCATCGACATGATGCACGAATTTGTCGAGGCCCATCGTGATCGCCCCGCTACCACCGAGTCCTTCAAAGCCATCGCGCAAAAGCACATGACCAAGTTGATGGATCTGCAGGGCAACGGCCGCCTTGACTGGTTCTTCGATGAATGGGTCTATGGCACACAGATTCCGCGCTACAAATTCGAATACCAGACCACTCCGGCGGAAGGCGGCAAGATCAAGCTGCACATGTCGATCACGCAAAGCGATGTAGACGATCGCTTCGCCATGCTGGTGCCCGTTTTCGTGGATTTCGGCAAGGGCATGGGGCGCATCGGGCAAATGGGCGTCATCGGCAACAGCACGCGCTCCGCGGATGTAATGCTTCCCGCGCAGCCCAAAAAAGTTGCCTTGAACGCCTACAGGGAAATTCTGGAACGCTGAGTCTATTCTTCAGGCTTGCTTTTCCCCGGCAGCCCCGCCGGATTCTCATGCGTGCGCTCGCGGAAATTTCCCCGCATTCCCGCCGCCAGCTTCACGCTCGCTTCGCCATACTTGTCGCGCAGGCGGTCGGCCACCGCCAGCGCGCTTTGCCACTTGCTTTGCAAATCAGGCTCCAGCAGGCTGATCTGCTCCGTCTGCTCTTCGAATGACGATGCCTGCACTCCCAGCAAACGGACCGCCCGACCCGCT
>DATLKM010000372.1:0-7238 GCA_035538435.1 Binatia bacterium | reverse complement strand
GATCGCTCCGTAGAATTTTGGCTCGCTGCACATAAGGCGGCGACGGAAGATGCAGTAAACGACGCTTTCAAAGAGTATAGCGAAGTGATCAGGATGATGATCCGCGACGAAGTCTTCATCATCTTGAAAAGTGCAGATTTTCAATCGGTCCTAGTCAGAGGCTTGCGGTACTTTTACGGACTCGGCAAGAAGCCGGAAAGCTGGATCGATGAGTGAGGGAATCAAAATGCCTGCAGAAATGAATCCGACGCCGAAAGCAAAACTATTAGCGCAGAGCTTCGCGCTTGCCGAAGGCTTCCATGTGCCGAACAGCTTGCCGGCGCGCACTCACAATCCGGGAGATCTCGAAATCGGTGATGTCGGCTATGGCGAAGATGCGGGAAAGACGATCTTTCCCGATGATCAAACCGGATGGGATTGGCTTTACGGCGAAACGACTTTGATGCTTGCGGGACAACAGGCACGGCATCACTCGCGAATCTATTCGCTCGGAGACACGTTTTTGAAAGTGGCTGAGAATTATACCGGACACGATAACGCGGAATCCTGGGCCGAAACCGTAAGCCATTTCCATGGTTTGCAACCGACGAATACATTGCAAGATTTTCTTGATCTGCCACTGCCGGCGTCATCTCCTGGCTCGGCGACGGACGAAGGGGAACTCGACACATGACGACAGGACAAGCGGCCGCATTATCTTCGATCATCACTTTCGTCTGCAATTACGTATGGTCTGCGTTCATCGGTGCACTCGAAGCCCCGACAAAGGATTCGAGTCCGGCCTATCGATTCTGGTTCAAATTCCTGAATGGTCTCGCGGCTAATATCGCGCGAGCAAAGAATACATCTATCGAATCCAGTCCTAACTGGACATCGGCGGTTGAGAAACAGATTGCACAGAATAAGCCGATCAGCTAGAGTCCGGAGCAATGTTCTTCATGCTTTCGCTTCCGGCGGACGGCACTCTTGATTGGGATCGGAGATCTGCCGTCCGCTACTTTTCTGGAAAGTGAGGAACTGTGAATTATTTATTGACAGCTGTTTTGCTTTTGACTTCGCTGCAGATGTTCGCTTGTAAGGATCCCTACGGAGCTACAGAGAAAGCCGCGGCGGACATCGGATCTTCGATCGCTGGCGGGATGAAGACAGTCGACTCGATGCGAGTCTCCGGCTTGATCTCCACGGCCGAAGAGTCGAGCATTCTCGGTTATCTTGAGTTCGCGAACACCGGCGATAAAGCTCTCGGAACTTGCGCGCAGCAAGCGCATCTCGCCGGCACTAAGCCGGGATCCCTTACAGCTTGCGCGCAGACCTTCTCGACCGCACTCGACAATCCGCAGGAACTCGCGCTGATCAAGGTCTCGAATCCCCAAGCACAGCAACAGATTCAGGGGATCATCTCGGAAATCACAAACGGCGTCGGGACTCTTATTACCGCGCTCGGGGGGAGCTAAAAGCGATGGATCCCAATGCAATCATTCAGCTCGCGCTTGCCGGCCTGAATGCGATCGTCGGCGTGATCGCGGAGATCAAGTCGCAGCACGGCATGACTGACGATCAGATCGCCGCTGAAGTGCAGAAGATCACCGGAGACAACGATCTCACCTATCAGCAAATGATCGCAGCGCTCGGACTCAAGCCAACTCCGCCGGCGGCGCCGGCAACGACGCCAGCTGCCGGGTAATCGCATTAGGAACCAATTCTAGGCAGGTCAGCCGCGGTTCCCATGGTTTGCTTCAAAGACGGCGGGTGCGTCTCTGTGACTGGCACCGACGCACCCTCCCCACTGCTCGCCAAGCGTGGTAATTTGACCACACTTACGCCACGCAATTCAAGGTCCATACCCGAATAATTATCTAGACCGTGATCCATCTTTTCCCTTGAAACCGTGTATGTATGTCTGTACATTACAGCCATGCGAAGACTGCACAGGGCGAAGGCCAAAGTCACAAAACACTTTCAGATCTCTCAGCCGGCCGACAAGCTGCTTCGAGAACTTGCAAGGCATACCGGCGTAACTCAAGTAGCGATACTTGAGGCAGCGATTGCGCGGTATGCAGAAGTGATCGCGGCCGCACCAAAACCGAAACAGGAATCAACCACATGAAACGCAAGTTAGATCGAAGTGCACGTATCGTCTCTTTTCTCACGCGCAAGATCAGCGAGCACGAAAACATTTATCGCATCGTCGACGACGACGGTTATTCGATTGGCTTCATGGTTTACGACGACGAAGGCGAGAAGCTTCACGCTTTCGGCGCGACGCGCGAACAGGCGCGCGATCGTCTCGCGGCGAAGATCATACGGAACAGAATAAACGCGGCGCTCGTTCATGCCGTTCATCCGAAGAGCTAAATTCCCCCATGGTCACGCAGCAAACAAAGCTCGAAGTCGACAAATCCCGCGGCATCGGGGATCTGAGTCCAGTGATGCAAATACACTGTTTGAGATGCGACAGTCATTTCATGTGGGCGACTGAAGATGCCGATGCCAATGCCCTTCCCATGCCGTCATTCTGCCCAATCTGCGGCCGTCGCGCTGTAACGGAGATAAAGCCATGAGTCCGCAATTCAAAAGCATGAAGCAGCTGCGTAGCATGAATCTTGAACTATTTCTTGCCCACTTTGACGAATGGTCGGAGTATGTCGTCGATCGACAAGGGGACGTCTCGCAGTATGCCAGTGCATACTTCAAACAGATCGGAAAACTCCGCCAGGAACGGATCAATGAGAAGACTGATCATACGGTGGCTTGAAGTACATTTCCCGCCGAAACTCCCGGCGCATGAAGAGATAACTTTGCGCTTGCGCGCTCTGAGAAAAGGGGCAATATGGAAACACTCATGATCCTTGCACTTGCCGGAATGCTCATGGTCAGCGGTTCAATTTGGGAACTCTATCTCAAGGGAAGGAGATCAAAGCGTGACAGAATCAGCCACGATCGTTACGCAAGATGCGGCAATAAAGCAGCTAAATGATCGGCTCGCGGAGCTGAAGACCAAGTCGGAGATCGCAGTTACGGATCAGACGAGCTTCATCAAGGCGGCCGAAGTAAAAGTTGAACTTGAATCCTACGTGCGAGCGGTGGAGCATCATTTCGAACCGCAGCTCGCTCCCGCCGAAGAAACCGTCGCAAAGCTCAAGCTGCAGATGTCAAACCTGCTCGCTCCGGCGAAGCAATGGCTTAAAGGCGTCATTGATCGTCGGAAGAAATGGGCTGAAGAAGAGCGCCGGCGAGCGGAAGCGGAAGAACGCCGCATCAACGAAGAGCGTCGGATCGCTGCCGAAAAGAAAGCAGCCGAAGAACGCAAAGAACGTGAGCGCCAAGCCGAAGAAGATCGCAAGAAGCGCGAGAAAGAAATTGCCGCGGCGCGTCGCGCCGGCGAACTCGGTGCACGTGAATCCGAGAAGCTCAAGCGCGAAGCTCGCGAAGCCGAACAGCGTGAACGCGAAAGAGCGGCGGCTGATGCGATACTTGCTTCAAATCCGGCGCCGGTAACGGTGCAAGCGAACATTCCGACCGTAGCCGGCTCAGTAAACCGGCGCAACTGGAAATTTGAAGTCGTCGATGCATCGAAGCTTCCACGCGAATACATGATCCCCGATCTTGTCGGGATCGGCGAATATGTCCGGAGACGTCAAAACAAAGACGCCGAGTTGTTCATTCCTGGCATCAGGGTATGGTCCGAATGAATAAAGCGAAAACGAAGTCTAAACCAAAACCGAAACGTGTAATTCGATTCCGCCGACGGAATAAGCGCGGCGCCATAGTTCTGCACGTACCACAGCTGCCAGAACATCGCTACGCTCTGAAAGCCGATCAGATTGAATTGATCAAGCGCACGATCGCTAAAGGTGCGTCAGATGAAGAGTTGGCGCTCTTCCTGGCCGTCGCTCGCCGGCATCGGCTCGATCCCTTTACTCGACAACTTCATCTCGTTCCGCGATGGGACAAGCATCTCGTGAATGCGGATGGCTCGAAAGGCGGCTACGTCCGAATCATCCAAATCGGGATCGATGGCTATCGGCAGATGGCGAGCCGGTATCCGGACTTCGGTTCGATTTCGGATGCTGAGTACGGCGAGATCCGGGAGATTGCGAAGACTGGCATCAAAGCTCCGGAATGGGCGCGGATCCGCGTTTACAAGAAGGGACTCGCCGAGCCGAGCGTCGGCACTGCGTATTGGCCGGAGTTCATGCCGAATCATTTGCTCAATGAACCGGGTGCGTTCCTATGGAAGCGAATGCCGAAGCACATGCTTGCGAAGTGTGCCGAAGCGCTCGCGCTCCGGAAAGCGTATCCCGATCTCGCAGACATCTATACGAAGGAAGAGCTGACCGCGGCAAATCTCGAAGCGACATCCGCCGGACGAATCGTCGTTCATCCGAATGATCCATCACTGCGCCAGGATCCCGCGGTCGTCTCTCGGGAACTCGCTTCGCATTACAACGAAGAAACGCAGAAAAAGATCGAACAGCGTGCGACAGACGTGAACGAGCAACCGATTCCGACTGTGTTCTATGTCTACTATGAAGACCGACATATTGCGGAAATAACTGGACCGCGGCCGATCATGGAAGCGAATCGCGATCTCTTCGTACCCTTATGGGTGCAGAAAGATCGGGCCGTGATTGCGAATGATAATCAGCTCGAAAGTTTGAAATTCGAACTGGAAAAGCGCGGCGTACCGTTCCATAGGTTGAAGCAAGCATGAACGCCAAGACTTCAACTCCGGAGCGAATTGCTCGACGCGAGCGTCAACGGATATGGGCGGAAAAACGGTTCGCTCGTGGACTCTGCCGGACTTGCGAAAACCCAATCGAAGAATTCGTATAATGCTTCGAATGTCGCCGCCGAAAATCCGAAAGGAAGCTGCAAACCATGAGTTACGGAACGCGCAAGGCGATTGCCGGCGTGAAAGCGGGAGAACGATTTGCGCACGAAGGATCACTCGAAGCGGTTCGTCGATTTGATGCTTGCACAACAGATAAGGAAATTTCCGCTGTACTTACATGGGCAAGGATGCGCGGTGGATGGTTTCTGCGATCATCCGATGATGATTCAGCTGTGAGACAAGCGTACAAGCGTGCAAATGCCGAGTATCCACGCCGCAATCGAATACCTAAAAGCTCTTGAAACGAAAGGCCGCGGCCAGGAGACCGTGCACGTCGTCATGGTCGAGCAAGAGCAGCGCGAGCGCATCAAGAATCCCGGTCCGCGGAAGAAAACGAAGTTCGTGCTGCAGACCGACGATCCGATGACATTCTCGCAATTCCACGCCGAGCGCGAACGTATCTTCAAGCGCTGCGGAATGCAGAAGTCTATCGCGCTCTTCATTATGCTTGAGGGCTGGCGCCGGATGACGGACGTCATCATCGATAAATTCATCGCACTCGAAGAAGGGGCGCCAGATCGATGATCGATGATTGGGATCATCTTCTCGGCTCGCCATGGTTCACCTTGCTCCGGATCCATGATCATATCTGGACAGATAGGAAGTGGAAGCTTGCAGTTCGCGAACAGAGCTGCCGACTAGTTCGGCGCAAGATGTACGAAGTCCATCTCGAACAGTGTTTGATGCACATAGAGGGAAGCTAAATGGAAGCCGAAGAGTTGAAAGTCGGCGATCGCGTCAGATTTTGGTGGAATTGGGCGCAGCGAGAAGGTAGAGTCTCCGCGATTCGCGGACCGGATCGGTGGAGTGAAGACACGATGTATGAAGTCGAAGAACTTCCTGGCTGCAATCGAGTGCTTTTTCGGGAAGAGATCACGGAAGTCTTGCGATCAACTGGCCGCACTAGATCAGGCGGTAGTGAGGCGAGCTGATCGCAACCGTGCGGCCAAATTGAAAGGGGAGAAATGGACTACAACGAAACACTCAATATCGCGAATATATGCGGCGGCGCGGTTCCGGAGCAATTCGAGCGCGAGATCGTCGAGCTGCTCAAGAATGTCATGGATCCGAACACCGACGCAGAACAGAAACGCACAATTACGCTTCAATTCGAGTTCACGCCATTCGCCGACCGCTCCGGCGCTCTTGTGACGCTGATCTGTAAAGGCAAGCTGGCGCCGGCCGAGCCAGTACCGGGCAGCGTCTTCTTCGCGAAACAGGGAGCACTCATCAAGGCATACGCGCACGATCCCCGGCAAGAGAATCTTTTCGGCACCGAGAAGTCGATTCACAAGACACAGTAAGTACCGAACGTCCACTCGCGAGTGATATCGCAGAAAGAGAGAAATCAGCTTGATCAAAGAAGCTCTGCAGTTTCTTTTTGAAGAATCCCAAGCTCATATACACCGTGTCCACGAACTTCCGTTCGCCGACAAAGAACTCACAATTATCAAGCGGCCGATCGGTCCGTGCGTAGAAGTAGAAACTCTTGGAGCACTCGTCAAGCTCTCCGAATCGGGAATTGATGGTCTGCAGCCAGAAGATTCTTTCGCTCAAGTCGACAACCATTTTTGCGTCACTTTAACGGCGCTGAATGCAGATGAGTTCGGACGGCGCCGGAACTTCGTCCAAGCTTCGATCGAAGAAAATAGCCGATTCAAGTTCGGAAGTTTCATGGATCCGGAAGAGTTCGTGATCGGATTGCAGTCGAACTTCGTTGAAGATGCCGCGCTCCGATCTCTCTTGCAGACTTCTTCTTCACTTACGGCCGAGAATGTCGCGATTGCTGAAGATGATGGAATCTCGCAGAGAGCGACAATACGCCAAGGCGTTTCACTCAAAGAAAACCGGAAGATCGAACCGAAAATAAAGCTGCGACCATATCGCACATTCCGCGAAGTTGAACAGCCGGCTTCGACGTTTCTGTTCCGGCTGCGCAATCGCGAGAATGCTCCGCCACTCTGCGCTTTATTCGAGGCTGATGGCGGCGCATGGAAACTTGAAGCCGCAAGGAACGTCGCCACGTTCTTGAGAGACGAGCTTCCGAAAAATGTGCAGGTAATCTTCTGATGACGCCGAATTGCCCGTACTGCTCGAAGCCAATGGACAAAACCGTCGAGCATCCGCTCTATCTCGTCTGGACGTGCGAACCGTGCTCGGTTTATTTGAACAAGGGACGGACATCTCCGGATGACAAGGCGATTGCTTCGGCGGCAGCGAAAGTGTAGTATGCGCTCGGCTGATTCTCTTGGGGCGACAAGAGGCCGGAGTGCCGCATCACTCCGGCTTCTTCCCTTCATGCGGGAAGGGATAGGGTTTTGAGCTACAAAGCGCAGCAGTGGGT
>DATLKM010000371.1:0-32376 GCA_035538435.1 Binatia bacterium | reverse complement strand
GGTGGCGGGAAAAGCGGTGCGCCGACGGTGAATCCACAGATCGGCATGGCCAAGCCGCCGGTCACTTCAGAAGAACCGCTGCACGCCGAGCTGAAATCGTTTCTTCATGCCGTGCGCACGCGCTCGACTCCGCTGGTTTCGCTTGCGGACGGCCGCCGGGCACTCGCCCTGGCGCTGGAGATTCTCTCGGCCATTCGCGCCCACGGCGAGAACGTCGGCCTGGCCGGAATCGCAACCCGAAACATTTGATTTGTTCAGCTTGATACTGCGCACCGTCTCCTCGCCTGTCGCCGGGAAAATGCACCGCGGGCCCCGATTCCGTTTCTTCTGAAACTGAGAACCGAGAAATGTCTTTACGTTTGTTTACACACGTTACCTTCGCTTCTTTTGTCGCACCCGCTCGCCCAAAAGATGCGAAAATAGATTGAGACTGTCCCGCCCTGAGCGTCGCGAACATCCGCCCGTTGCCGGATGCAACGTCGTAATGGGAACTTGTGTCTAACGGACAGAGCCGAAGCCGGACGACATTTAGTTCATGCCCATCACCCAGATACCATTCCAGGATCCGGTCGCGCCGCCAGAAAAACAGCCGCCGGAGCAGCTTGGGCTTTACGATTCCCGCGGATGGGAAACCGCCTATCGTGAACTGGACGATGACGCCCGCGTCCCGCATCTTCTGATCCAACTTCAGGACGATCTGACGCGCGCCCGCCGCCGCGAGGCCGCCTGGATTTCCATCATCGTCCATCTGATTCTGATCTTTTGCATCATAAATTTTGAATGGCTGGAGAAGCACATTCCCTGGATGCATTCCATGGTGGTGGCGGTGCGTAGTAACCCGCTCGACGGCAAGAGCGTAACCTTCCTCGAATTGCCGCCGGATTTGCAGAAGGCCCCGCCCAAGCCTTCGAACATTATTTCCGACAAAAACCGGGTGGCCACAACGCGGCATCCCGAGCTTGACTCGAAAGAATTGCGCAAAGCCCTGGCCACGCCCCCTCCCGGGCGCCAGGGACTGAACGGCCCGCCCATCCCACAGCAGCAGCAACCGGCCCAACCCGCACCCAACATTGCGCAGAACCAGCCGCAGGTGCAACCGCAGAATCGACCACAGCCGCCGCCGCCTTCGGAAACGGCGCAGTTGCACATCCCCGCCAAGCCCAGCGCGGCGGACGAATTTAAAAAATATATGACGCCTTCTTCCGTCGGCTCCCAGATTAACGACGCCGCCCGGGCGACGGCTGGTGCAAGAGGCGGACAGGCGGGCGACGGCGGAGACTATGGATTAGGCACGGGCGCGCATGGCAGGCAGGTCGGCAACCTGGAGATTCTCAGCGATACCATGGGCGTGGATTTCGGCCCATACTTGCAGCGCGTGTTGCATGACGTGCGCCAGAACTGGTACAACGCCATTCCAGAATCGGCGCAGATGAAACATGGCAATCTGATTTTGGAGTTCGCCATCACCAAGGATGGCAAGGTTGCCGGGTTGAAACAGGTCACAACCACCGGCGATATCCCGCTGGATCGGGCCGCCTGGGCCGGCATCATGGCCTCCGATCCCTTTCCGCCGCTGCCCACCGAATTCGGCGGAGAGTATCTTGCGCTCCGCTTCCGCTTTTACTACAACCCCACCAAAGACGAACTGGACCAGTAGCCTGGATCAAGTAAGCAGGTCCGAAGGGCCTGCGAAGGACCGGGTTTCCCGGCCGCAGCCAGCCTGCCCCATCCCTTGCCGCATCGGGAAGCCCCGGCGTAGCATCAATATCGGGTATTTATAAGGAGCAATCATGGCTACCGATACTCTCGCTTCCCCCGCTACGCTCAGCTACAACCCGACCAAGGTTTTCAAGAATTTCATAGACGGCGAATGGGTTGAGTCGGCGACGGGCGAGACTTTTGAAGACCGCAATCCAGCCGACACCCGCGACGTCGTCGGCATCTTCCAGAAATCCGCGAAAGCCGATGTTGACGCCGCGGTCGACGCCGCCAAGCGGGCATTCGCCAGATGGCGGCTGGTACCCGCGCCGCGCCGCGCGGAAATCGTTTTTCGCGCCGCCGAGATTCTGATCGAGCGCAAAGAAGAATACGCCCGCGAAATGACCCGGGAAATGGGCAAAGTGCTGGCCGAGACCCGCGGCGATGTGCAGGAAGCCATTGACGCAGCCTATTACAACGCCGGGGAAGGCCGGCGCATGTTCGGCCCTACCGTTCCCAGCGAAATGCCCAACAAGTTCGCCATGGCCGTGCGCCAGCCCATCGGCCTGTGCGGCATGATCACGCCCTGGAATTTCCCCATGGCGATTTCTTCCTGGAAGCTGCTGCCGGCGATCGTCTGCGGCAACACCTGCGTCATCAAGCCGGCGCAGGATACTCCCATTTCCACATTCAATCTGGTGCGCGCTTTGACCGATGCCGGCCTGCCGAAGGGCGTGATCAATATTGTCGCCGGCTACGGTCCTGAAGTCGGCACCCCGCTGGCGGAGCACCCCGATGTGCGCGCGATTTCGCTCACGGGATCTTCGGCGGTGGGCCGCATCATTGGAGGCATTGCGGCCAAAAGCTTCAAACATTGTTCGCTCGAACTGGGCGGCAAGAACCCGATGATCGTGCTCGACGACGCCAACCTCGATCTCGCCATCGAAGGCGGTTTGTGGGGCGGCTTCGGCACCACAGGACAGCGCTGCACGGCGACGAGCCGCGTCATTGTGCAGAAGGGTGTTTACGGCGAATTTATCCAGCGCTATGTGGAGCGCGCGAAGAAGCTGCGCGTGGGCAACGGACTTGACGAAAGCACGGAAATGGGCCCGGTGATCAACGAGAAGCAGCTTCAGACCGATCTCAGCTACGTCGATATCGGCCAGAACGAAGGCGCCAAGCTGGTGTGCGGCGGCCATCGCCTGGACAAAGGCGACTACCAGTACGGATATTTCATGGAGCCGACCGTGTTCATCGACGTCGACCCCAAAATGCGCATCGCGCAGGAAGAAATTTTCGGCCCGGTGGTTTCCATTATTCCTTGCGACGATCTCGACGACGCCATCGAAATTGCCAACGGAATCGAATACGGCCTGTCCTCGTCGCTTTACACCAAAGACGTGAACCGCGCCTTCGCGGCCATTCGCGATTTGTACACCGGCATCACGTACATCAACGCGCCCACAATTGGCGCCGAAGTTCATCTTCCCTTCGGCGGAACGAAAGCCACCGGCAACGGCCATCGCGAGGGCGGCATCGGCGCGATTGATTTCTACACCGAGTGGAAGTCGGTCTACGTGGATTACTCCGACAAGCTGCAAAAAGCCCAGATCGACCGCGGGGAATAACACATTCATGGAGGGGCGGACGCCCTCGTCCGCCCTCCCGGTTAGAATCTTGCTGCTGGAGCAGTTCGTGCAGTTCAGACATGGCCACGGACCTTCAAATCTCCGCCCGCAAGATTTCGTCGGTGGATCCCTCCACCGGCCTGGTCCTCCACGAGTTCGATTGCGCTACGGTTGAAGACGTGGAATCTGCCGTTTTCCACGCCCGCGCCGCGCAACCCTCCTGGGCCGATCTTGGTGTTCGGCGACGCATTTCGGTCCTCCGCGAATTTCAGCGCAAGCTGCACGAAAACGCGTCGAAGGTCGCCGAACTCATCGCCCAGGAAACAGGCAAGCCTGTCGCGGAAGCCTTGAGCACGGAAATACTTGTCGTCCTTGACGCCGCCCGCTTCCTCATCGACAACGCGTTTGGACTCCTGCGCGACGAGCCGGTTCCTCACGGAAATCTCGCTGCGAAACTCAAGCGCGGCATTCTGGTGCGCGAGCCTTACGGCGTAATCGGCATCATCTCCCCGTGGAATTACCCATTCTCGATCCCTGCCACGGAAACGCTTGCCGCTCTGGCCGCCGGAAACGCTGTGGTGCTTAAACCTTCTGAGTTCACCACTCATGTCGCTCTGGCACTGAAATCGTTGCTGCACGCATCCGGCGCGCCCGAAGACATTTTTCAGGTCATTCCTGGCGATGGCGTAACCGGCTCGGCCCTGGTCAACTCGCCGGTCGACAAACTCGTGTTCACGGGAAGCGTCGCCACCGGCAAACGCATCGCCAGCGCCGCCGCTGAGCGGCTGCTTCCCGTCGTGCTCGAACTTGGCGGCAAAGATCCCATGATCGTGCTCGACGACTCCGACCTCGAGGTCGCTTCCAGCGCCGCCGTGTGGGGCGCATTCATGAATGCAGGCCAGACGTGCCTGTCGGTCGAGCGCTGTTACGTCCATCGCAGCATCTACGAACCATTCCTGAACGCCTGCGTGGAAAAAACGAAGCAAATCGCGGTGACTCATGGCGACGACCGCAACACCGACGACCACCTCACCGACGTTGGCCCGTTGATTCACGGGCGTCAGCTGCGCCTTGTGGAAGATCACGTGGAAGACGCGCGCGCGCGCGGCGCGCGAGTTCTTATCGGTGGATCGCGATACCCGGAGGCCGGCAAGAATTTCTATCATCCGACCATCCTCGGGGACGCAAATCATGACATGCGGATCATGCGCGAAGAAACTTTCGGTCCAGTCTTGCCGGTCATGGCTTTCGAAAGTGACGACGAGGCCGTGCGGCTGGCCAATGACTCCGAATTCGGGCTCGCCGCCAGCGTCTGGACCCGCGACCGCGCCCGCGGCGAACGCCTGGCTCGCCGGATTCACGCGGGCACGGTGATGGTAAACGATGTCATCTCCTGCTTCGCAATCAGCGAGGCTCCTCACGGCGGAGTAAAATCCAGCGGGATCGGGCGCACCCACGGGCGCTTTGGCCTGGAAGAAATGGTGCGCGTAAAATATCTCGACCGCGACCTGCTGCCGGGAATGAAAAAAGTCTGGTGGTATGGATACGGATCACGCTTTCGGGAGCAGATGGAGGCGTTTCTCGACTTCCAGTTCGCGCCGGGCTTCGCCCGGCGCCTGCGGGGCGCAGCGAAATCTGCGTCAATGCTGATGCGGAAACGGATATAAGCAGTCAGCACTCGGCTTTAGAGACTGAATGCCGAGTGCGGAACGCTGATAAATTGAGAACTGCAATGAATGACGCAAAACGAGACCTGCTTCGCCACGCCGTAGCCACGCTCGCCTATCGCGCAGGAAAAGCACTGCGCGGCGCGCCCGAGGGTTTTTCCGTTTTTCACGCCGATGAAGGTGTTCGCGCGCCCGGCCAGATTCTGGCCCACATGGGCGACCTGATGGATTGGGCGCTTTCCATGGCGGAAGGAGCAAAGAAGTGGAACGACTCCAAACCGCTCGCGTGGGAAAGCGAAGTCGAGCGCTTTTTCGCCGCCGCGAAAAAGTTCGACGATTACCTCGCCTCTGACCAGCCGCTGCAAGCTCCCATCGAAAAACTGTTTCAAGGCCCGGTCGCCGACGCGCTTACGCACGTGGGCCAGATTGCGATTCTGCGCCGCCTGGCTGCGGAACCGATTCGCGGCGAAAACTACTTCGCCGCCGATATCGTGATCGGCCGCGTGGGCGCGGAGCAGACCGCGCCCAAACGTGAATTCTGAAACCTGCGGCGATACGGCGGCGCCATTCGGCCGGGTCGTGCGGGGCATCTGGGGCCAATCTCCTGCCAAGCCCGCGCTCCTTCAAGTACAATGACGCTCGTAAGCACTCGGGCGGCCCAGGGCCGCCTGCATCGAGGGCAACGCTTGGCAACCGGCGAAATTACGGCTCCTGACGCGCAAACTCCGGCGCAGCTTCCGCATCATAAGGTCAAAATCAAAAAATCGGGGCAGCGCGCCTGCAACGAGAAAAACGACAAGGGCAAATTCTGCGGTGGACACTTGAAGCGCTGGTTCTACTCGACCGATGTACTCGAGCGCGCCTGCGGCGACGCCGAAAAAGCCTGGGGCGCCGACGCCGAGGTGTACCGCTGCGAGCATTGCCAGACGCTCTACCTGCCCAATGCCGCCGACGAAAAAATCAACGTCGCGGGGCCGGGATTGAAATCGGTGTTCGGCCTGACTCTGCCGCCGAAGGATAAAACAGCTTCCAGTTCCTAGGTTCCGGCTTCTGGCTTCTGGCTAAAGACGCCGGCTCCGAGGCAGGGCGCTGATTCACTCCAAACCGTCGCCGTGAAACAGGGCCGCAGAGTGACATTGTTGGTTTAGCGGGAGCTGGCACCTTCTTTATGATCTCCGACCTCATCTACGACTGGAACCAATACTACCCGGCCCACCTGAACCTTCGCGGCCCGGTGCTGCTCAACGACGAGAGCCTGCGCGACGGCCTGCAATCGCCCTCGGTGCGCGATCCTTCGATTCCCGAAAAGCTCGAAATCCTGCACCTGATGGAAGCGCTCGGCATCAACGCCCTCGATCTCGGACTGCCCGGCGCCGGCCCGCGCGCGGTGGAGCACGTTACCGCCCTGGCCCATGAAATCGCGGCGCACAAAATGAAGATTCGCGCCAACTGCGCCGCCCGCACCCATGAAAACGATATTCGCCCCATCGCCGAGATCGTGCAGAAAACCGGCGTGCCCATCGAAGCGGCAACGTTTATCGGCTCCAGTCCCATCCGCCGCTTCACGGAAAACTGGAGCGACGACTTTCTTCTGCAAACCACGGAAAAGGCCGTCAGATATGCCGTTTCGCTCGGCCTTGACGTCATGTACGTGACCGAGGACACGAGCCGCTGCGACCCGGAAACCGTGAAGCGGCTTTATTCGACGGCGATCAACTGCGGCGCTCGCGCCATCGTCATCTGCGACACTGCGGGCCACGCCACGCCCTTCGGCGCTTTCTCGCTGGTGCGTTTTGTGATGGAAAAAGTCGTCAAGCCTTCCGGCGAACAGATTCGCGTCGACTGGCACGGCCACAGCGATCGCGGCTTCGCCATCGCCAACTCCATCGCCGCCATCATTGCGGGCGCGAACTGCGTTCACGCATGCGCCGTGGGCATTGGCGAGCGCGTCGGCAACACCCAGATGGACCAGATGCTGGTCAATCTGAAACTCATGCAGGTGGAGCCCTGGGCGGACCAGGACCTGACCGGGCTCAAGCAATATTGCCAGGCGGTTTCGCGGGCCACAGGCGTTCCGATTCCGGCGAATTATCCCGTCGTTGGCGATGACGCCTTTCGCACCGCTACTGGAGTTCACGCCGCGGCCATCATCAAGGCCTATCGCAAAAACGATGTCATCCTTGCCAATACGGTTTACTCGGGCGTGCCGTCGCACGTTTTCGGAATGGAGCAGATTATCGATATCGGCCCCATGAGCGGGAAGTCGAACGTGCTGTTTTGGCTGGAGCGCCGCGGCATTGCCGCGACGGAGGAACTGGTCGACCGCATCTATCAGCGCGCCAAAACCAGCGACCACACGCTGACCGAGGCCGAGATCACCGAGTGCCTTCCAGTTGGGGCTGGGAACAAGTCGAACTGAAAATGTGTTTCACCGAGCGGTGGAGAAAATGCCGAATCGCCTTCCTCTGTGTTCCCCAGTGCCCCCTGTATTTAGCTTTTGAATTTACGAAAAAATAATCAGTGCCTTTTCGCGGCTCTGCCCATCGAATCTAACCATGCCAACTCACCACGCAATTCTGGGCGCCGGCGGCGTAGGCGGAGTAATCGCCGCTTGCCTGGGCCACGCCGGTGACCGGATCACACTTGTCGTCCGGCCGCAAGCAGCGGCGCAATATCCGCGGCAAATTCATCTCGACAGCCCGTATGGAAAATTCGACGCCGACGTCTCCATCGCAACCGAGGTTCCCGACTGCGATCTGCTCTGGCTTTCGGTCAAGGCAACCCAGCTCGATTCCGCGCTCGCGTCCATCAAGGACCCGGCATTCGGTTGCATGGTTCCGTTACTCAACGGCATTGACCATGTGGCCGTGCTGCGCTCGCGCTTTGGCGCCGACCGCGTGGTTCCCGGCACGATTGCCGGGGAGTTCGAACGCGTCAGTCCCGGCAACTTCGTTCATCGCACGCCATTCGCGCGGCTGAATCTTCTGGCCACCGGCAAAGGCCGCCTCGCAAGCACACTCGATCAGCTGCAAAAAATCGGTTTTGAATGCCGCTTCATCGACGACGAACCGACTCTGATGTGGGGCAAGCTGGTTTTTCTTGCGCCCTTCGCCCTGAGCACAACCGCCGCCGACAAACCCGTGGGCGAAATTCTTTCCGATCCGCAATGGCGCGCCCTGGGGCTTGCGTGCGTGGAGGAAGCATGCGCCGTGGCCGTGGCCGACGGCGCGAAAGTCAGCCCGGACAAAGTCCTTTCAGGAGTGGCCGGCATGCCCGGCTCCATGCGCAGCTCTATGCAGAAAGACGTGGATCGAGGCAATCCACCCGAGCTCGATGCGATTGCGGGCCCGATTCTGCGTGGCGGAAAAAAATACGGCATCAATGTGCCGGCGACGGAAAAGCTGGTTGCGCTGGTGGAAAAGCGCGTACGCTGACGACGGCCAGGCCTTCTTCCTGAACGAAGAAGCAGCCCAGACGTTGCCGCTACTGTCCCAGCTTCGCTTCTTCCGCGTTCTGACCGCGGAAGTGCCGTTCATAGTCGATGAACCAGATGGCAAACGCCACCAGCGCCATTGGCACAAGCAGCCAGGCTTTGACCGTTCCAAAGTCGGCCAGAATGGTTGCGCCGCCGACAATGGCCAGAACATTCCGCAAAGAATCCAGCGCCGCCTCGCGGTGCATGCTCTTAATCCATGCCCAAGTAAGCCGAAATATAGTCATCACCGTACTCCGTTCCAAGAATCGAAGCCCATCATCAGCGGGGACTGCTGGGCACTTCCACTCCGCCCTCAATCTTGGGGATGCCGAAATGCCCGCCCAGTTTCACCACGTCTTCCGGGCTGATCGATCCGGCCACGGAAACGAACGTCACTTCCGTCGGCCGCGCCACCATCACCGCCACGTTGGCGATCGCCTTGTTCTCCATGCGCACCCAGACATCTTTGATCTCCGGCGCATCGGCCTTGCCATGCCGGTCGAGCACGCGCTTCCAGCCCGCCGTGCGGTATTCATCGTTGACTGACTTCAGCGATTCCGGATCGTAGGCCGCCGCGCCCTGAAAACGATAGTTACGCACCGACACTCCGCTCACTCCGGCAATCACACGCTGCAAATCCTCGTTGTCGGGGTCCAGCTTCGCGGCCAGCACCAGCATGGAATGGTCGAGCGAAAAGCCCGTGTGCGAAGACGAACTCTGCCGTAGCGTATCAATGCCCTGCGGAACCCAGGCATCTTGCTCCTGGGCGACACATACCGTAGCCAGAACCGCGAACAACGCGATGAACAGCCTCCTCATACGCAGCTCCTGTCAGAACGGACTCTCGTATGTATTTAGAACCCTGAAATCGCATGATAGTTTCCTCTGCAATCTGGGCTGGAGTGTGGGCGAGCCAACGAAAAAAGGCGCCGGGAAAGTATCCGGCGCCGAGAACACTCGCGAGATGCGGTCAAGCGAGGGTCGTACCTACCAAACTCTTAAAGCCAAAGCCCGAAAGCCGCCTATTTGCTCTCCGCGATCGGGCTGGCCCCGAAGTCGCGGCGATTTCCGTTTACTGCCGTCCGCGCCGCGCGCGCAGCCGGCATATTGGCCGCCGCCGCTCCATAGCGCTCCAGCAGCACTGGAGCCATGGTGTTCTCCGCTTCCTTCACGAAGATCATCTGATTTTCGGAAGCCATATCGACGCGCACAAAATCTCCCAGCTTCACCTGGCCGGTCGCAACCAGATTGGCCAGCGGGAACACCAGGTGCCGCTCAATGGCGCGCTTCAAATGCCGCGCCCCATACCGCGGATCGGTCCCTTCTTTCAGCAAGAACTGTTTCGCATTGGCCGTGCAGCTGAACACGAACTGGTTCGCGCCTGCCGCCATCAGCACCCGCTGCTGCACCATACCCAGTTCGATTTCCAGAATCTGCTCCAGATGTTCGTCGCGCAAGGTCTTGAATACTACCGTCTTGTCGATGCGGTTCATGAACTCGGGCGTAAACTTGCGCCGCGCCGCCTCAACCGCGGTACGCTGAATTTTGTCGTCGAGATGGTTATCGACTTCCACAGCCTTCGGCGCAAATCCAAAACCGCCGTCCACCAGGTTCGTCATCTCGCCCGCGCCCAGGTTCGAAGTCAAGATAATGATGCACTGGGAAAGATCCACGCGCCGGTTGTCTCCCAGCGTGAGCGTCGCTTTGTCCAGAATTCCCAGCAGCAATTGCCACAGAGAATCGCTGGCTTTCTCGATTTCATCGAACAGCAGGATCGAAAGCTTCAGCTTCTCGGTGAACCACTGATTCAGCGCTTCCTGCGTTAGCAGCGGATGCGTCTCGCGGTGTCCCAGGTATCCCGGAGGCGAGCCGATCAGCTTGGCGATCTCGTGCGAATGCTGGAACTCAGCGCAATCGATTTTGATGCAGGCCCGCGCATCGCCGAACAGCGATTCCGCGATCGCCTCGACCACCCGTGTCTTGCCCGATCCCGTCGGCCCCAGAAACAATAAATTTCCCACTGGACGCCCCGGAGCATTCAATCCCGCTAGAAACATCTGATAAATCTCGGCGACCTTTTCTATCGCCTGGTCCTGACCCACAATTCGGCGGCGAAGCGCAGCTTCAAACTCCCCTGCATCGGAGCTGCGCCGGTTCGGATCGAGCACAGTAGCGAGATTCGTTCTCATAATGAATTCCCGGTTTTCCGGGCGGATCGTCCCTTTTCCAGGCCGTTGGTTCGGCCTCTGTTATGGTTTCCCCGGTGCGGTCAGGCCAGCCTTGCGATTCTTTTGTTTCGAGGACTGACAAAAAATGTCAATCCGAATCGGCCTCGGCCTGTTCCCCACTTCCCGTCCAGGGATGCTTCCTGAATAAGCACGCCTTTCGCCAAGGCCCGCCCATTCGTGCCCGTGCCGAAACCCTCTCTCTTGCTCGACTTACAAAGCAGGCGATGATCTTAGCCGATTTCGCGGTGGAAAGTTAAGAGTGCTGATGCGAAATACTTTGCGCATGAGTGCGGCTTCCGCAGTCCGGAGTTTGGAGGCGCCGAGGAATTAAAAATGAGGGAAGCAACTTGGGACAGCTCATCCGCGGGAGAATTGCGGGCTGAGCACTTCGGAATTCGAACTCAGGACTCGCCACTCAAGACTCAGACTCAAGCAGGATGACCGCTAGTAACTGGCGAAACAACACCGCTCGCGCTACCATCGCTTCCAGCCGCACTTCGGAGGGAAACCTTGCGCCGCTCGTCTGTTCTAGCCATTACAGGATTGTCTTGTCTCGCGTTCGCCGCAGCCGCTACCCGGCTGGTTCCGCAATTTTTCTCGGTTCAGGCCGCGGCACAAAGCGCCCCTCAAGCCGCCGCACAGGCGCAACCGGCACAGTTAAAAGACGTCAGCGCCAGCCTGTCGACAGCTTCGACGGGCAAGATTCCTCAACCGTCGGCCACGGAGATTTATACCGCCAAACGGGGCGAAACCATTCCTTCTGTGGCCCATCATTATTTGTCGCACACCGGCTACCTGACCTATTCCGAACTGTCTGAGGCCATCCGTTCCGCCAACAAGAAAGAAGGGAACTCGCTCAAGGCCGGGGAGCAGCTCACCATACCCGGCATCCTCCCGGGGCAAATCGTCGAGCACACGGTTCCGGTTCCGAAAGACTTTGAAGTTCGCGCCATTTATCTCACCGGCATCATGGCCGGCAGCGACCATGGAATCCGCATCATCAAGCATTGGCGCGAGGTCGGCGGCAACGCAGTTGTGTTCGATATTAAAGACTCCGACGGCAGCGTGACTATTCCCTACGAGCACGCGCTGCTGGGCCCGCATCAGGTTTACATTCGCGACCTGCCCAAGTTTGTACACTTTTTGCACAGCGAAAACATGCACGCCATCGCCCGCATCGCCATGTTCCGCGATCAGCGCCTGGTGACCGAGCATCCCGAACTCGCTGTGCAGTCGCGCAAGAACCATGCTCCGTGGCGCGAAAACGGCAAGCTGGTCTGGACTGATCCCTCGAACCCCACCGTCCAGGACTACGACATTGCCCTGGCCAAATTCGTAGCCCAATCGGGCGCGGATGAAATTCAGTTCGACTACGTGCGCTTCCCCGCGGAAGGCGACCAGGCAGACGCCAGCTTTGTGTTCCAGAAGGACCAGGGGGCGGCGGACGTGCCGTCCGCCGACGGCCAAAAAGACCCGAGCCCGTGTGGCGGCGGTCGTCCCGGCCGCCCCGGCGACGCGAAGCGAGGCGGAACACCCACGAAACTCCAGCCATGCAAAGCTTCCGTGCCCCATGGCCCGCAGCGTTCCGACGTGATCACCGCCTTCCTGAAAAAAGCCTATGCCGAGCTGCACCCCACCGGCGTCTTGCTTTCGCTCGACGTTTTCGGCGTCATGGCGTGGCAGCGATCCGTGGATCTTTCCCACACCGGCCAGGACATTGTGAACATGGCGAAATACTGCGACGTGCTCTCGCCCATGATCTATCCTTCCCATTTCTTCGGCATGGACAACATCGAGCACCCCGGCGACGCCCCCGAACATTTCATCGGCGAATCCATGGACCGCTTCGAACTGATCACTAAAGGCAGCGGCGTCGTCATCCGCCCTTGGCTCCAGGCCTTCCACTGGCGCACGAAAACCTATTCCCCGGAATACATCAAAGTGCAGGTGGCCACGGCCCGCGAAAAAGGCGGCATCGGGTTCTTGTTCTGGAACGCCGCCAACGACTACTCCAAGCCCTTCGTCGCCATGCCTGAAATGCATGAAGCCGACTTGAAGGCCGGCTCAAAAGATCATCCGAAATATTTTCGCGGTGACGAACTGCCCGCAACCTCGGTCCGCGCCGCACTCGCCGGAGCAAACTGACCCGCACCACCCGCCTAGCCCATATCGCCAGGCAATACTTAAGCATCAAGAAAAACTTGCGTCCCGGATTCCGCGACCGGAATCTGACTTGGCAGTAGTTACCATCCAAAGGGTTCGTTTTGCCCGTCCGTCGGCCAAACACGGCGCCTGGGCTGCGGGACTTCCGCTCTCCGGACAGACCTTGCCCAATACGGATATATATCGTTGCACGATATATTTTTACTTCACAATGCAACCGGCGGGCAACGCCGGCAATCTATCTAGCTGAGGAAGATTGACCGGTAGTGGCCTTGGCTCCGCCTCTTAATTTCGCAGTTCCAGGTTGTCCTTTCGAATAGGCGCGCCGCTCGTTAACGCGAGAGCAATTCTCGCCGCCGGTTCAGGCTGCGACGAAGGATTCCCCTTCCGCAGCCTCGCCTCAAAATTGTCTTCAAAAGGAGCAATCCGGTGCCCGCTTCACTTCGTAACCTTTTCCCATTTTTCCTTTCTTTATTGATCGCGCTCCCCGCGGCAGCCGATGACAGCGCCGCAGGCAAGCTCAAAGTCCACGTCAGTCCCAGGCAGGCCTACGTGTTCGTGGACGGAAAAGCTGTTCGCGATGGGAGTCAAACGATCAATCTCACCGCCGGGTCGCACGAAGTGAGCGTGCACAACTACGGATACACCGCCGTAACCAAAACGGTGCAGATCGATTCCGGAAAAACTACCGATCTCGTCGTAGAGTTGCAGAAGTCGGGCGACAAAGTCTCCGGCCCCTTCGGCTACATCGAACTCAAAGGCGACCGCCATGCGGCCGTTCTGCTCAACGGAACCACGCCCGATTATTTCGTCGGCCACGTCGACGAATTCGACTGGGACTGGCTCTGGCACCAGCGCCTTCTGGTGAAAGGCGGCACCTATAACCTGACCGTGACCCGCGGAGGCAACACCATCTGGTCCGGCCCGGTTACGGTCAAACCCGGCGAGAAAGTCGTCGTTTATCTCGACAAGAACGGCAAGGAGAAAACGAAAAACTGGGCCAAGGGCGACAAGTTTCCCGCCGAGCCACGCTTCATTGCCGGCATTGCCAACACCACCGTGCCCATCGCTCCGGTGACCGCGCAACTCGCCGCGCAGTCAAGCTCAGTCCAGTGCGGCCAGTCCGACCAGCTCAACTGGAACACAGCCGACGCCGTCGCAGTTTCAATCTCAGACCTTGGAGACGTGGCCGCCACCGGTGATCGCACCGTGTCGCCGACCAGGACGACCAATTATCAACTGGTGGCCAAAGGCCCGGGCGGCGAAGTAACCCAAACCGCGACAGTCGATGTGAACATCCAGCCCGCAGTGACCTTCACGGCCAGCCGGCAGGAAGTTCGCTTCCACAGGATCGGCAACAAAATCGTGCAGGACGATCCCGTCACTTTGAACTGGTCGGCCCAGAATGCCAGTGAAGTCACGATTGCCCCTCTCGGGAACGAAAGCGTCTCCGGCAGCCAGACGGTGAACCCGCAACCAGCGCAGAGCGCCACCGGCCCCGTAAGCGAAACCGTCAACTACACGCTGTCGGCCTCGAATCCATGCGGCGGAACTTCCACGCAAACCGCCTCGGTGCACGTCATCGGCTCCATTGATCCCGCGCCGCCCGTGACGTTGGCCAGCATCTTCTACCCGTCAAATTTTCCGAAAAACTCGCACCCCAAAGTCGGCCTGGTCGCCAGCGAAAAAGCCGAACTCACCGAAGCCGCCAACCGCTTCAAGGAACACGAGCAGTACGCCGACGATAACGCAACCCTGGTTGTTGTCGGTCACGCCGATGTTCGCGGGCCGCAAAGCTACAACCTCAAATTGAGCGAACGCCGCGCCGAGCTGGTGAAAAACTACCTGGCCTCGCAGGGAATTCCCGCAGAAAAAATCGAAGTTCGCGCGGAAGGCAAGAAACAGCAACTCGGCAAGAACGAGGTGGCGAAGCTGCAAAGCGGCAATCAGCAAAAGCCCGATTCGTGGATGGCCGACAACGCCACAGCCACCTGGATGGCTTACAACCGCCGCGTCGATATCGTTCTCCAGCCCGCCGGGACACAATCGACCGAAGAATATCCAAATGCTGCGTCCGATGCCCGGCTGCTCTGGCAACGAGCGGAACCAAGCCTGCAAGCGGTGGAATCGGCTGGACAATCCACGTCGGCTACCGCATCCCTACAGCAGGGGCCGCAGGGTAACTGACCTGACCTCCGAACCAGCGCCCCATCCGGCAGCTGCCGGATGGGCTTTTTTATTTTTCCCATCGCCCTGCCTCTGAATTGCCCTCCGTGTCCCTGAGACAACCCCGCGGACTGTGCTATCTTCAAAGGGTTTACGTTTAATCTGCGGATGGCATTTTTTCGTTAATGGCTACTTCGGTAGAAGGTCCACGCCCGGCCATCAAGGTCTTCGTCGCCACCACGGTGATGTTGACCTTCATTTCCTTCTGGCGGGCCTCGGCGATCGTTTTGTCGGATCTGGCATCCTCCGCCTACTATGCAGGCGGCGACGCCGAGAAGGTCATCGGCAAGAGCGCGCCCTGGTTCATCCTGGCGGTCATGCTCTTCAGCTATGCCGTGCGAGCGCTCTATATCGAATCGAGCGCCATGTTCGTGCGCGGCGGCGTATACCGCGTGGTGAAAGAAGCCATGGGCGGCACGCTGGCCAAGTTTTCGGTCTCCGCGCTGTTATTCGATTACGTCCTGACCGGCCCCATCAGCGCGGTTTCCGCCGGGCAATATCTTGCCGGATTTATCAAAGACATGGGCGTGTACCTGCACCGCCCCCTGTCCTTCAACGACAATTACTTCTCCGCCCTTTTTGCCATCATCGTAGTCGTCTACTTCTGGTGGAAAAACATTCAGGGCATTCACGAATCCAGCCAGAAGGCGCTCCAGATTATGGCCATCACCACGGTGATGGTGGTCATTCTGATCGTCTGGTGCATGATCACGGTGCTGCGCGCGCCAGTGCAGTTGCCGCCCAGCCCGTTTCAGGCGCACATCCCTCTCACCCGCGAATCCATGGGCTGGCTTCACGGCACATTTTTCAGCCATTTGACCTTCGTCCTTCTTTTCGTCGGCTTTGGCCACTCCGTGCTGGCCATGAGCGGCGAAGAAACTCTGGCCCAGGTCAATCGCGAAATTGAGCATCCCAAGCTCAAGAACCTGGAAAAGACCGGCCTGGTGATTTTCATCTACAGCCTGTTGTTCACTTCGCTGGTTTCGTTCTTCGCGGTGATGATTATCCCCGACAAGGTGCGGCCCGACTATTTCGCCAACCTGATCGGCGGAATCGCCGTCTATCTGGCCGGCCCCGAGAGCCTGAAGCTGCTGTTTCACGCTTTCGTGGTGCTGGTCGGGGTCCTGATTCTGGCAGGGGCGCAGAACACTTCGATCGTGGGCGCAAACGGCGTTCTTAATCGAGTAGCCGAAGATGGCGTACTGACCTCATGGTTCCAAAGCCCGCATAAGCGCTATGGAACCAGCTACAAAATCATTAATCTCATCGTCGGGATGCAGTTGGCCACAATCATCCTGAGCCGCGGCGACGTCTACAAACTGGCCGCGCTTTACGCTTTCGGCGTGATCTGGAGCTTCACCATGAAAGCTATGGCCGTGCTGGTGCTGCGCTTCACTGAGCCCGGCAACCGCGCCTGGAAAGTTCCCGGCAACCTGCATATTGGAAAGACGGAGATTCCTGTCGGATTGAGCGCGATTTTTGTCGTGCTCTTCATCACCGCCGTGGTGAACTTATTCACCAAATACGAGGCGACGATTGCGGGATTGATCTTCAGCGCCGCGTTCTTTGCCATCTTCACGCTCTCCGAGCGCCATGTGATGAGGGAGCGGCACGGCAAACCCGAGCAGCTCGATCAATTCCGCGTCTACGGCAATCAGGAACTGGGCAGCGGGGCCATGGGAGTGCGCCCCGGTAATGTTCTGGTGGCCGTCCGCGATCCCCGCAATCTTTATTATCTGCGGCACATCCTCAGCCACACCAACACCATGAAGCAGGATGTCGTCGTCATGAGCGCTCGCCTTTATCATCGCGAACACACATTCAGCGGCAGCTCGGTCATGGAAGCGTCACAGGTCTTCGACCATTACGAGCAGGAACTGTTCACGGCGGCCGTGTCCGTGGCCGAAAAAGAAGGCAAGCCAATTTCGTTGCTGGTAGTCCCGGCAACGGACGTGTTTGAAGCCATCATGGTGACCGCGCAACGGCTGGATTCCACCCGTGTCGTCTGCGGGCTTTCCAACAAACTTACCTCCGACGAACAGGCCAAGCTGACCGGCGACGCCTGGGAGCGCCTGCCCGAACCGCGTCCGCAAATCACCCTTGAAATCGTGGCCCCCGACGGCGCAGTGCGCGAATATGTCATCGGGCCCCACACTCCACGCCTGCGCCCGCAGGATGTCGAACTTATGCATAAACTCTGGCTCGACATCACTCGCGATCCTAATTTCGCGGCCGCCCATCACTACCACATCGTGGCCCTGGCCCTGGAAGAACTAAAGCGCGAACTCAACACCGATCAGAGAGTCGAGCTCCTGCAAAAACTGAAAGAAGAAGTGGAGCGCAAGGATTCATGTCCGCCGAACTAGAGCAACAGCGCGCTCAACGAGGATTGCAGGTCCCGGTATCGAAACGGATATCCGCTCGAGATCAGTTTGGTAGGCTCAACTTTTTGGCTTGAGAGCAGCAACTCCTCACCCATCTCTCCCAGAAGGGTTTTCACAACAAAGGCCGGCAGGGGAAAAATTGCCGGCCGCGAGAGAACTCCCGCGAGCGTGCGTGTGAACTCAACATTGGTAACCGGCCTGGGCGCGACCATGTTGACCGGCCCCTGAAGCAGATCATTTTTCAAAATGTGATGGATCGCGCCAACCATGTCGCGTACGTCGATCCAGCTCATCCACTGGCGGCCATCGCCGATGCGGCCGCCCAGGCCCAGCTTGAACGGCGTCAGCATGGCGCCCAACGCTCCGCCAGTCGGGCTTAGCACAATTCCGGTGCGGATGTGCGCAGTACGAATATCGGCCTGCACTGCCGCCATGGTGGCTTCTTCCCATTGCTGGCAGACTTCCGCCAGAAATCCCGCACCCGGCGCGCTTTCCTCCGAAAGCGTCTCCTCGCCTCGATTTCCGTAATAGCCGATCGCTGACCCGCAAATAAAAACCGCCGGCTTTTCTTCCGCCCTGGCAACCGCCTGCGCCAGATTGGTCGTGCCGATGACGCGGCTGTCCCGAATTTTCGCCTTCTTGCCCGCACTCCAGCGCCCGAAAATGCCTTCCCCGGCAAGATGGATAACCGCGTCAAATCCAGAAACAAGCTGTGGCGCGAGCGCCTTCGAAGGATCCCAGCCGATCTGCCCTTCTTCCTGTCCAGGCCTCCCGGCTTGCGCGCGGACCAAACGCACCACCGACCATCCACTGGATTTTAAGGAAGGGACAAGAGCGGCCCCGATCGGGCCGGAAACTCCACTGACAAGAATCTTTGAATTCATGCGAGACGAAATGCCAATGTATCTGTTAATGCAACCAAATGTCATTCATTGTGGGCTTTCCGTTTCCGATTCCGCGCCGGGCCAGTCGAGTTGGGCATGCCGAACCGATATAGCGGCAACCCTCCCTGTCCTTTACAGCACCTTAGCGATTTGCCCTAGGGTATGTCCCGTATCGAACATTCGTTTGATTTCCGGTAACAATACGGTATGCCGACGGCGACTGACTATAGCATCGAAGAAATCTGCGACAAGATCCGCCGGCTATGCAGTTGTCCATTGTCCGCAGAATCGGAAATCGAACTAAGGCGCCTGGCCCGCAGGCTGCGTCTCGCTATCGCACAGCATGTCGCCATTGCCCGCTCAAATTTGAGCGTAAAAAAATCGGCGATTGAAATGCGCGACCCCAGTCGGATCTAGCTTCGTGCAGCCCTCCCGCCCGCCTGAACGGCTGGCGTTTAGCTTATTCGCCCATACTCCGGCCCAGATACCCTGCCGCCGGGGTCTACCCGCTGCACAGGCTATAATCTTGCATGGCGAGCCTCCGCCAGACGATAGCCACCACCGCCCTCACGCTCACAAAATACCGCGAGCTGATGAAGCGGATTCAGGAGAACCGCCCGCAGGACGACCTCTCCATCGTCAAGAAAGCTTACGATTACTCCCTGCGCGTGCATGAAGGGCAAACGCGCGCATCCGGCGAACCCTACCTTGTGCATCCCCTGGAAGTGGCGCTGGTCCTGGCCGATATGAAGATGGATCCCGTCGCCATCGCCGCCGGCCTGCTGCACGACTCCGTGGAAGACACCTCGGTCACCATCGTCGACATCCGCAAGGAATTCGGCGAGCAGGTGGCGCACATTGTCGAGGGCGTCACCAAGATCAGCAAAATCGATTTCGCCACCCGCGAAGAGGCTCAGGCCGAAAACCTGCGCAAGATGATGCTGGCCATGGTCGACGACATTCGCGTCGTTCTCATCAAACTGGCGGACCGTCTGCACAACATGCGCACCCTCGAACACCTTTCTCCTGAGCGGCAGCGCAAGATCGCCGAAGAAACCCTGGAAATTTACGCTCCCATCGCCCACCGACTGGGCATGGGCAAAATTCGCGGCGAACTCGAAGATTTAGGTTTCCGCTATGTCGACGCGGCAGGCTATGAGCAAGTCGAAAAAGCGGTGAATGCGCGGAGGAAACGCGGCGAGGCTTTCCTGGCGAAGGTGCAGGCGATTGTCGTCGAAAAGCTGAAAGAATCCGGCATTCAGGCAAAGGTAGAAAGCCGCATCAAGCGCCTCTACAGCATCCACAAGAAATTGCAGCGGCAGCGCATCGGCGTGGATCAGGTCTACGACCTGTTCGCCATGCGCATCATCACCCAAACCCTTCAGGACTGCTACGCTGTCCTGGGCATCATCCACAACATCTGGCGGCCGGTGCCGGGCCGCATTAAAGATTTCATCGCCATGCCGCGGCCCAATTTTTATCAGTCGCTGCACACCTCGGTGATTACTGAAGATGGCATGCCCTTTGAAATTCAGATTCGAACCGAGGAAATGCACAAAATGGCGGAAGAGGGCATCGCCGCCCACTGGAAATACAAAGACGGCCCGGTTTCCGCCCAAGATGAGCAGCGCCTCGCCTGGCTCCGTCAGGTCGTCGAGTGGCAGCGCGACGTCAGCGACCCCAACGAGTTTTTGTCCTCTCTGAAAGTCGACTTATATCCGGAAGAGGTCTACACCTTTTCGCCCAAGGGGAAAGTGGTTGTTCTCCCGCGCGATGCCACGCCCATCGATTTTGCTTACACCATCCACACCGAAGTCGGGCACACCTGCGTAGGCGCGAAAGTCAACGGGCGGATGGTCCCGCTCCGCCACAAGCTCCATTCCGGCGACATCGTAGAAATCATCACCCAGGCCGGCCACAAGCCCAGTCGGGACTGGCTGGGCCTGGTCAAATCATCGCGCTCGCGCAACAAGATTAAGCACTGGCTCAATGTTCACCAGCGTGAGCGCTCCATTGAAATCGGCCGCAAATTGATCGAGAAAGAAGCGCGCAAATACCGCATCGCGCTAAAGGATATAAAAGACGACGAATTACTCAAGGTTGCCGGCAGCTACGGTTTGGGCAAGGCCGACGACTTGATGTCCGGCATCGGCTACGGAAAATTCTCTGCCCGCCAGGTGCTGGCGCGTCTGCTCCCTGCCGGCGCCACCCCCTCGATGGCCGGCGATATCGAGGCCGAAGGTTTTACCAACAAGCCCGGCGCCATTGCCAGCGTCGTGCGCCGCGTTTTCGGCGACCATAATGCCATCATGGTCAAAGGGCAGGGCGATATGCTGGTCTATCGCGCCCGCTGCTGTAATCCCATCCGCGGAGAAAATATCGTCGGCTACATCACCCGCGGCAAGGGCGTGGCCGTGCACTCAATGAATTGCCCGAATATAACCAATCTTTTATACGAACCGGAACGGCGCATTGAAGTGGAGTGGGGACGTGATGAAACCACCCCCACTTCCTATCCCGTCAAACTCACCGTCTATTGCGACGACCGCTTCGGCATGTTGAAGAACATCACCAGCGTTATCGGCGACGCCCAGAGCAACATCCGCAACATCGGCGCTCACACCGCCAACAGCCAGGCCAGCGTGGAAATTGTCCTGGATATTTCCGACCTGAAGCACCTGGAACAGATTATGGCCGGGTTGAAGAAAATCCCCGGCGTACATGAAGTGCAAAGATTGCAGAAGATATAGGCGGATTCTAAGGCCGGCGCCAGGGTTCGGTACTTCCGCCTTGGTAAATGCGTCTTAACGGAAAGCTGATCAAAGGCTTTCCTACTTCAATCCCAAACTGCCGTTCAAATTCTGAATGATTCCGTAACATTCGCAGGCCATTTCCTCCAGGCTCTTGCGATTCACGATTGTCACCTTGCCTCTTTCATTTTCGATAAGGCCGGCATTTTCCAGGGCGGCCGCGGCCAGGCTGACGCTGGGGCGCCCCGTACCCAGCATCTGCGCGATAAATTCGTGCGTCAGCGGCAGGAAAGCCGAATCCATGCGGTCCTGGCACATCAGCAGCCAGCGCACCAGCCGCTGAGCATTCTCGTGCAGCCGGTTGCACGCCGCAAGCTGCGCCACCTGCACGCTGTGCATCAAGGCAAAACGGCTAAGCTGTTGGCGCATGACCGGAGCTTTGGGAAGAATTTCTTCAAACGCCTCCGAACGAATTCGCGCGCCCGCCCCCGACATCTGCATGATGGCGCGGAAAGCCTCCTGGCGCAGACCCACCATCAGCGACATGCCCACCATCCCTTCCTTGCCGACGATGCCCACTTCCACGCTGCGGCCATCGCGGCTCAGGGCCACCAGAGAACACATGCCATGGTTCAGGAAGTAACAGTAGTCAATCTTCTGGCCCGGCTCGTGCAGAATCTGGTGTTGGGGAAGGTCCACTGATTCCAGCTGGAGCCGGAGCAAATCATACTCGTCGTCAGGAATCGACAGCAGGATAACATTAGCGATGGCCTTGCCAGTGGCGTCCGAGCGCGAACCCGGCCGCAGCGGAAAGGCTCCCGTTTCTTTCTTGGGTTTCTTGCCGATCGCGATTTCCTCTTGCCAGATGATTTCCGTCACGCCCAGTTTGATGCGATACGGAAAACTTCTTCTTTTCCCCAAAAAGCTGTAATTTTGTTTCGAAAACGACCGAGAAACGTATCGAGTAGTACCTATCAACCCTTAGGCGGAACACTGGGCCCTAAATTTTCAGTACTTCCCTCCGCAGGAACCTGGCCTGGCTGCGAATTCCGCAGCCGGACATCCTTGGCCTCCAGAATGCGATTCAGTTCTTCAACCAGCCCTAGAAACTGTTCCCGGTCCTGCTCCACGGCGATCAAAGAACACAACTCCTGAATCCGGTCACGGTCAGCCTGGTCCATTGTCGAAAAAAGAAGTATTACAGCAATCAGGAAATTCAGTATGTTCGGCGCAGAACATAAACAAAACCCTGAGAGAAGGGCAGCCCGGCAACATTGCCGGCCAAAAAGAATTGCGGCATGGCCGGGGCCATGCCGCTTCGAAAAATCGGGGATATCGCCCCCGATGGATTGACGTTTATTTTGGTTGATCCATCGTGATGCCCTGCTGGCCGGGTTGTTTTTCCGCCTTGGCTTTCTTCGTGGCCAGCGTCTTATCCACCCAGCCATCCGCGGTCTTCAGGTCCGCCTGGCGGGCCGCAAGATCGTCACATTCCACGTCGGCCTTTTCGCGGTACATCAGGTTGAGGTACGCCATCGCGTCGTCGTAATCCGGACGCAATTGAATGGCTTTATTCAGGCTGTCGATGCCCTCCTGAATCAGCGGGCCGTTCTTGGCGTTCAGTTCCTCGCAAACTTTCTTCTGGTCCTTGCTCTTCGCGCTGAGGTTCTCCTCCGGCTTCAGGCCAAGCTTGGCGCGCTCTTCCATGCGCGGCTGGTAGCACGCCGTCCAATCGATAACGCCCACCGAATAATACGGCTCGGGATCGTTGGGATCGACTTCGCCCGCCATGCGGTAATACTTTTTGGCGTCGTCAAACTTCTTCATGTTGAGATAAAGGTACGCAATGCCCTTGGCCGCGTTCACCTTCTGATCGCGCGGCGGATTCATCTCCAGCACCGCCTGATATTGCTGGATCGCGCCTTCGGCCATTTTGTTGTTGTCAGGCGTGTCGGCGCCGGGAATGTACTGCTGGGCATAAGCCGTGGCCAGGTACATTTTGGCGTTGATCAGGCTCGGGTCCAGGTCGGTGGCGTGAGTGAAATCCTCAATCGCCTCCTCGTACTTTGCGTTCTTGTAAGCGGTCACGCCCTTGTTGAGCTGATCGCGGGCGCGCAGCTTGTTGCAGCCGGCGCAAAAAATCAGCGCCAGCGCGAGTGCCGCCAGCGTCATCGGACGAGCATATTTATTCATTGCGATATAAATCTCCCTTTGCCACAGAATCCTAGGCCCAGAGACATCAGTTTGACAAGCGGTGCTAAGGAAATTCCAATGCGACTGGAGCGCAGAGCCCGCGAGACGTTCGTGACTCGTGCTCATAGGGCCAACGCCCCACGACACAACCGGCGCCACCTGTCCCGAGCCAAGAGAACACCGGCGCCACTTATCGGGTGTGACAACAGCAGCTTTGTTCTCCCACGCCACGCCTTACGCGCGGCGTGGGAGCATGCAAAAGCGCTTTAGCCGCCGGCTTCGATCTTCGCCGTAATCAAGCCAACTTTATCCACGCCCGCGCTATGGGCAATATCGATCACGTTGGCCACGTCGGCAAACGGAATCGGGTCATCGGCCTTAACGAACATTACCTTTTCGGCCCGCGTCTTATAGATGTCGGCCAGCCGCCCTTGCAGATTGTCCCAGGTCGCGTCTTCCTGATTGATCTTCACGCCCGGCTCCTGGCCATTGCCACGATCGATCAACTGCACCACGATGGTGCGGTCGGGCGTGTTGTTCTTGGGCGCATTCGGCGGAGGCGGCTGCGGAACCAGCGCGTCCAATCCCTTGGGAGTCAGCGGCGTGATGACCATGAAAATGATCAGCAGCACCAGCAGAACGTCGATTAGCGGCGTTACGTTAATGTTTGCGCTTTGGCCCCCGCTCGGGCCAACTGCCATACCCATGATAGTTCTCCTATTCGCTGCTTAAGCCATCTTTCACTGCCCGCCGGTAGCCGGCGCGGCAGGCGGAGCGTTGGGCGTGTTCTTTCGCTGCTCCGTCAGCAGTCCCAGATCGTCCACACCCGCGGCCCGCACCGCATCCACCACCTGGACCACGTTGCCGTAGTGGGCGCGAGCATCGGCCTTCAAATAGACCTCTTTGTTGGTGCGGTTGGCCAGCCGGTCTTTGACCTTGCTGGTCAGGCTGTCTGCCGGAACCTTGTCGGCCCCGAAATAAATCGTGCCGTCGCGCATCACCGAAACCAGCAGCGCGTCTTCCTTGTCCGCGTCCTGCATCGGGGTCGGATTGTTCACCTTCGCCATGTCCACGCTGATGCCCTTCTGCAACATTGGCGTGATAACCATGAAGATGATCAGCAACACCAGCATCACGTCGACCATCGGGGTCACGTTGATGTCGGAGTTGACCTTCGCGCCTTCATTGCGTTTTGCCATTGCCATAACGGAGTCTCCATTGCTCCCTGATTTGCCCCAGCCCGGCCTGTACTCAGGAGGACCGGCGCCGGATCCCATCCAGCGCCGGACTATCACTCAAGCCGCCAACTCGAGCAGCGTACGCAACTGCCTTCAGCCTACCGGCGGGCAGCTACGTCGCGGCGCTTCAGGAAGTAATCGATCAGTTCGGAGGACGAATTGTCCATCTCGACGTCGAACGCTTCCACCCGGCCAGTCAGGTAGTTGAACATCATCACGGCCGGAATCGCGACCAGCAATCCGAACGCGGTGGTCACCAGCGCTTCCGAAATACCGCCGGCTACTGCGCCCAGGCCGGTGGCCTTCTGCTCGGAAATGCCTTTGAAGGCGTTTAGAATGCCCATCACCGTCCCGAACAGTCCCACGAAGGGAGCCGTCGAGCCGATGGTGGCCAAACCGCCCAGGCCGCGCTTCAGCTCGGCGTGGACAATGGCTTCCGTCCGCTCCAGAGCGCGCTTGGAAGCCTCAATGGTTTCGCCGGGAATCGCGCCCGGGCTGTCCTGGTGGGCCTTGAACTCCATCAGGCCGGCGGTGACAACCTTGGCCAGATGGCTTTTCTTGTTGCGCTCGGCGACCTTAATAGCTTCGTCGATGCGGCCATCGCGCAACGCGCCCGCAACCGCCGGGGCAAAAGCGCGAGACTGTTTGCGGGCGGCACTATAGGCCATGGCGCGATCGATCATGACGCCGATTGACCAGCCCGACATAATGAACAGGATGATGACCACGGCCTTCGCCACGATGCCCATCTGCTTCCATAGCGAAATCGGATCCCACCCTACTCCGCCGCCTTCCTGCACCACCCAGGCGGCGACCCGGGGGGCGTGAACCAGAACTGCTGCTGCTGCCACGTTAGCTAACATGAGTTGCTTTTTCCTCCTTGGGGTACTTCTCGAACCGTCTTACTTTGCACTTTGATGCAAAAAATCCCAGCCCTGCAGATGCGGCGGGCCGGCCTTGTTCAGTTGCGATAGATCGGCGGCCAAGAACTCCCGGCCACCGGGATTTCAGGTGGGTAGGGGAGGATCATTCCGCTTGCGTCACACATCAACTGCTCCCGGGCCTTGCGACCCGGGCTCGAACTCAAACTCTGGACTTCTCTCCAAATGCCGGCTTCAATCCAATTTCTAGCCGCCAGCCAGCGTGAAGTTCACTTGAACTTCGGTATCGACCTCGACCGGCTCGCCGTTCAGCAGGTAGGGCTTGTATCTCCACTGCTTTACGGCCTCGATCGCCGCCGGGGCCAGCATAGGATGCCCGCTGATCAGCGTGAGGTTTTGAATCGCGCCATCTTTTCCGATCACGGCATGCAACACGACCGTCCCCTGAATGCGCGCCTGGCGTGCCAGCGGCGGATAATTCGGCTTCACGTCGCGGACTTTCAAGCCCGAAACCACGCCCTGCGACACCCGCACGCGCTGTGGAGTTGCAACTTTCGGGACAGCCACGGGCGTGGAGCTGATAATTCCGCCGATCACGCCGCCCATCTGCCCGCCCGGGATGCCGCCCGGAACGCCGCCCACCACGCCGCCAGTCGACATCATCGGAGGCGGCGCTTCCTCTTCCTTAATCATTTGTACTTTTTGTGGAATCTTGGTCGGTGTCCGCAGTTCGCCGTTAACGATATCGGTCTGAATCTGCTTGACCACTTTTACCGGAGCAGCGGCTGGCGGAGGGGGCGGTGGGGGTGGCGGGGGCGCCACCAGAAAGGTCATTAATTGCTGCTTGGGCAGCGCTTCGGTGAAGATCAGAGGGATCAGCACCATGATGATAATGAGACCGATCTCAATGAAGATCGCGAGTGTGGTGGTCAGTCCCCGTTTCGTCTTCAGCCTGCCGCCGGACTCAAGAAGACTATCTTCAAACATAAATGTTCTCCCCTGCACAGAGCCTTACGTATCCATAGACACCGGCAACGCCCGTTTTGCTCCCGGGCTTTGGGCCCGCGCCCGACCGCGGCTGTAAAGCGGCTCAAAGTCCCCTGAAACAAAGGCTTAACCCAAAAACCGTCCTTCGCCATCGGGCCGATTACCTAGCCCCTACCCGCATGGCCGTCGGTTTCTTACCCTTCTCTACACGCCATTCCTGATACGCAACCAGAATCGGGGCCGCAATGGCAATCGAAGAATACGTCCCAATCAGAATGCCGATGACCAGGGCAAGGCTGAACCCGTGAAGCACCTCGCCGCCAAATAAGAAGAGTGCCAGTACGGTAAGGAACGTAAGGCCCGCTGTCAAGATGGTTCTGCTTAAAGTCTGATTGATGCTGCGGTTTACGATCTCCGACAGCTTTTCCCGCCGCATCAGTTTAATGTTTTCCCGGATGCGGTCAAATACCACGATTGTGTCGTTATTAGAGTAACCAATCAGGGTAAGAATGGCGGCGATGACGGTCAGGGAGATATCGGTCTTGGTCAGGGAGAAAAAGCCTACGGTAATGAGGGTATCGTGAAAAACCGTGACCACAGCGGCCACACCGTAGATCCATTCGAACCGGAAAGCCAGATAAACCAGCATTCCAGCCAGCGAATAGACCGTTGCCAGCAAGGCCTGCTTGCGCAATTGCGCTCCCACCTGCGGCCCCACGATTTCAACGTTCCGCACGCCGAAATCGGAAAGAAAGAACCCATCCGGCAGCACGGGGACAACGGCCGCGTCCACATGGCCCTTAAGCTGATCAAAAGAGCTGAGCACGCCGCCCTCAACCTTGTCGCGCGTATCCACGATGGCCTGCGCCTGCTGGGTATATTTCTGATCGGCGTCAGAGCCCAGGTGCATGGGGTCTTTATCCATCAGATAATTCTTCACCCCCAGCACGCTGGCGTTGTTCAAGTCCTGTTTGCCCGCCGGCGTATTGGTTTCCAGCGTGTTGATGATTTTCAGCTTGCCCTGGTCGAGCGCCTGCTCGCTGGTTTCCTGAACGTCCAGATCAATCAGCACCTCGTTGTTCGAAGGCACGCCATACCGCTGAATCTTGGCATTGTGCAGGCCGGCGCGGTCCATGGCCGCCCGCAGCGCGTTATCGTTCGGTTCATGCGAAAACTTCACATAGACCAGCGTGCCGCCGCGGAAGTCGACGCCGTAGGGAATGCCGTGCCAGAACAGCATGGAAAGCACCCCGGCCACGCTGAACACCAGCGAAAAGGCAATGAAATACCACTTCTTGCCCAGGAAATCGATGTTTGGATTGCGAAAGAACTCCACTTTAACCCCTGGTCGTTAGTCGTTGGTCATCGGTCGTCGGCTTTCAGCGGATTGCCAACCCCCGACGAGCGGCGACGGTTTTTAAATACTCAGCGCTTCCCCGCGCTCTTTCCGGCTTAGGATCCAGTCAAAAATCAAGCGCGAAACGAACACGGCCGTGAACAGATTGGCCAGCAAGCCGAATGTCAATGTCGTAGCAAATCCGCGCACCGGGCCGGTCCCGAAGATGAACAGAATCGCCGCCGAAACGATCGTGGTGACGTGCGTATCGACAATGGTGATCCAGGCGTGACTGAAACCCTGGTCCACGGCCGAAGGCGGCGTTTTGCCGTTGCGCAGTTCTTCCCGAATGCGCTCGAAAATCAGGACGTTCGAGTCCACGCCCATACCAACGGTGAGAATCACGCCGGCAATTCCTGGAAGCGTAAGCACGGCTTCAAAAAAGCCCATGAATCCGAGAAGAATGACCAGGTTCAGCAGCAGCGCGACGTCTGCATTCACGCCCGCGCCGCGATAATAAACCAGCATGAAAATCAGTACGGCCAACATGCCGATAATGGCCGCCGTCACGCCGTGACGGATCGAATCCGTTCCCAGTGACGGCCCGACTGTCCGCTCTTCGAGATACTTGATGCCCGCCGGCAGCGCGCCGGAGCGCAGAATCATCGAAAGATCTTTCGCCTGCTGCTGGCTCATGCTGCCGCCCGAAATTTCGCCCTGATCCCGGATAGCCTCTTTAATATTCGCGACTTCCTGGACTTTGTTGTCGAGCACCACCCCCAGGCTTTCGCCCACGTGCGATGACGTGAAAGTGTAGAAACGCTGCCCGCCCTCGCCGGTAAGCTGGAAGCGCACATTCGGCTGGCCGTTCTGGTCGGTGCTGGGCTGGGCATCGCGCAAGTCTTTTCCCCGGACCGCCGACACTCGCGAGACCAGATAATAAGCCTGATCGCTTGCTCCCGCTCCGGGCTGGGCATGGCCGGCCATCAGGATCGCGTCCGGCGGAAGCACGCCGCCTTTGTCCTGCAACGCCGCCTGCTCGCTGGGATATGGCCCACCGAGGACCTGCTTGATCTCCAGCATCGCGGTCGACTGCATAATGTCTTTCACGCGCGCCGGATCATCCACGCCGGGTAACTGCACCAGAATCTGATACTGACCAAGCCCGTGCTCCTGAATCGTCGGCTCACTCACGCCCAGTTGATCAATACGGTTGCGAATCGTCTCAATCGCCTGCGTGACCGCCTTGTTCTTCAGGTCGGCCAGCATCTGCGGCTTCATGGCCAGATTCCAGGTATTGTCCGCGCCCGAACTGAGGTCATATTCCGGCAGGCGCTCGGAGGCGATGTCCAGCAAATCCTTGCGCGCATCGGCGGAAACGCCCTTGATCACCACACGGTCGGGATTGTTCTGCGCATCCGGCTGAGAGATATCGGCAAAGGAAATTTTGCGCTTGTTGAGCTGCTCCTTGAGCGTCTCGATGGCATTCTGCGCGTCCACGCTAACTGCGTCATTGACCTGCACCTGGAGAATCAGGTGCGTCCCTCCGCGCAAATCGAGGCCAAGATGAATGCGGTTGGTCATCGCCGTGAGCAGGCCCTGGCCGGAGAAGCTCTGCGGCACACCGAACATTCCAAACAGGAAAACCAGCAGGATGGCGAGGACGGTGAGCAGTCTCCAGAGCAGATTCTTATCCATAAAATTGAAATCCCAAAAACTAAAATCCCAGAAAAATTGTCATGCGTTCAGCAATTTGCTTTGCGGGCTTCTCTGAAAAATATTTGTCATTGCCAGCGAACATTTCTGGCGCAAAATGCGCCGGAAAGCGCAGTCGGACCTGTTTTCGCCGGGAACACCGAAGCCGCCTGCTACCGCGCTTCAGAAAACGTCACTTCGTCTTTACTTCTTCCTCGCCGCCGGTCGTCACCTGCGTAATCGAGGCCTTGGTCACTTCCAGCCGCAAATTGTCCGGAGGCACGCGCAGAAGCAGGGAATCGTCTTTCAGCGATACGATCGTGCCCCGCAACCCTCCGCTGGTCACCACCCGGTCCCCGGTTTTCAACCCGTCCAGCATGGCGGTCCATTTTTTCTGCCGCCGCTGCTGGGGAAGAATCATGACAAAATACAGAATTCCGAACAGAAAAATGAATGGCACCGCACCGGCAAGAAGTCCCATGCCGCCGCCCGGCGCCTGGATCGCAAGAAAGCTATACATAAGTCCTAACTGTTTCGCTGCCGCTCTTCACACACGCGCACAATCCACCGCCCACACCTGCTCGAACCGCTGGCCTGTCATTTCACGACGGGAGTGCGGACGCGGTACCCGGCCGAAGCTCTGTGCACTCGGCCACCGCTCAGGCTTAATCCGGGAAGGCCTTCGGGTGCGGGGGCTACGGCCTGCTTCAGCCCTTTACACCTGATTGAAAACGGGATTCTTCCCCAAGTCGAATAGAATGACGCACCCGCCGCATGGTGTCAAGATAGAAGCTCAGGTTGTGCAGAGTGTTCAAGACCTGAGCCAGCACTTCATTAGAAGCGTACAGGTGCCGCAAATAAGCCCGCGAATACCTCCGGCAAACCCGGCAGCCGCAATTGGGATCGAGCGGCCCGGCGTCCCTAGTATAGCGCGCCTGCTTAATAGAAACGCGCCCCTCAGAAGTGAAGAGCAGGCCGTGCCGCGCGGCGCGCGTGGGAAGCACGCAATCCATCATGTCGACGCCAAGATTGGCATACTCCACGATTTCTTCCGGCGTGCCCACCCCCATCAGGTAGCGCGGCTTGTCTTTGGGAAGATGCTCCAGCGTGGCTTCGACTACTTCCCGCGTCCGCTCCCGCGGTTCACCCACGCTCAACCCTCCGATGGCATATCCAGGAAACCCGATTTCGATAGTCCGCTCCGCCGACTCCCGGCGCAGCTCCAGATCCATGCCGCCTTGCACAATGCCAAATAACGACTGCGTCTTCCCAACATAAGTAGGTGCAGAATATGCAGGGACAGAATATGGAGGGACAGCCGCCCTCGGCTGTCCGGCGGAGCGAAGCTCCGCAGCAGGTTCGAGATTCCCCAGAGCCTCGACCCCACCGCCAAGCGTTTCCCCGTCGGTATCGTTCCGAACTGGCTCCGGGACGATGTCATTCCGAACCGTTCCGAAGGAACGGTGAGGAACCTGCTTTCCCTCCCCGGACTCCGGACCCCGAACTCCAGACCCCCACGGCGCCTCATTCTTATGCTCCTCAAAATATTTCTTGCTCCGCTCCGCCCAGCGCAGCGTCAGCTCCATCGACTCTCTCGTGCGCGCCCGGTCAGCCGGATATTCCGTGCACTCATCGAACGCCATAATGATGTCCGCGCCGAGCCCAATCTGCGCCGCCATGGCGCTCTCGGGACTGAAGAAATGCGAAGACCCGTCCAGATGCGAGCGGAAAGTTACGCCTTCCTCGTTCACCTTGCGCAGTTCGTTCAGGCTGAAAACCTGAAATCCCCCTGAATCGGTAAGAATGGCGCGAGACCACGACATGAAGCCGTGCAGCCCGCCGAACTGGCGCACAGTTTCGACCCCGGGCCGCAGATAAAGGTGATAAGTATTGCCCAGCAGAATCCGCACGCCCAGTTCTTCCAGAACATCCTGCGGCACGCTCTTGACCGTGCCTACCGTGCCGACGGGCATGAATACGGGCGTTTCGATCTCGGCATGTGGGGTGAGCAGACGCCCGGCACGGGCCTTCTCATTCGTGAAGTCAACCTGCCATTCCGCGGACATTCTTCAAAATTGTAAACGGTTCATGTAGACAGCCGCCTCGGCGGTCTCGCGGAGCGAAGCTCCACAGCGTTCGTGTCGCTCAGGATCTGTGTAGCTCAGGAAATCTTAAGCAAAACTATCTCTCCCCGAATCCCGCCACCCTCCGCCATCAGCCTTCCAACCGAAACCGGCAAGTTGAACCGCCGCGGCCCCGCGCTTCCCGGATTGAAATACAGCACACCATCTCGCGCTTGCTGCTTCGGAACATGGCTGTGGCCGCTGATCACCGCGGCAAAACCGGCCGCTTTGGGATTAAGGTCGATCTTGCCCAGATCGTGCACAACGTAAATAAGCAGGCCTTCAATCTCCACCACTTCTGTTTCCGGCAGATCTCTGGCCCATGGCGCTTTATCGATATTGCCGCGAATGGCTGTGAGGGGAGCGATCTCTCGCAGTTGGTCGAGAATTTCGGGCGCCCCGACATCCCCGGCATGAATAATGTGGTCGGATCCGCGCAGGGCCTCGACCGCCTCCGGCCGCAGCAGCCCGTGGGTGTCAGAAATCACGCCGATCGGCATCGCCTTCCAGTAATTCCGCGGACGCGGAAAAGCAGTTACACCGGCCTCGGAGAAACCGCCCGCCGCAACTCCGCAACATCCGCTTCCCGCACTTCCGGCGGATCGAATGACATATGCTGGGACAACCGCTGTAGCGACAGCCGATGTAGCGACAGCCGCCCCCGGCTGTCCGGCGCGCAGCTCCGTTTTGGTTCCTGCTGCGACGAAGCGAAAACCGCCGTCCTCAATCCCGCATGAACTTCCTTCACTCCGGTTCGCTGCACCACTTCGCCAGCGTTTCCTGCATTCACACCGCCGCAAGCCATGATCGCAACCCGGCC
>DATLKM010000370.1:0-13782 GCA_035538435.1 Binatia bacterium | reverse complement strand
CGCCGGCGCGAATCTTTATCAACGTTCCTGCCTGGAATGGCGGCTTCGATATCGAGATGGACTGTATCGCCGCGGTCCTTTAGATCCGTCGATTGTCGCTTAGCGCTTCTGGTACGGGTGGAAGATGTAGTCCTTCGCCTTCACGGGCGTATGGCATGCGTATCCGCAGTCTGAAAGGCTCTTGGAATCGGGAGTGAACTTGTCCGATGCGGCGTCGTAGTTGAACACGGCATAGCCCCAGCCGCCGCTTTTCGCAAATCTCTTGCTGTCTTTCTCCATCACGAAAGCCTGCTGGAAAACATCGGGTACATCTACTGCGAAGGGCGCCTCCGTGCTCTTCTTCGGCTTCCACTGCAGCTTCACGATCTTGGAGCCATCCGGAAAAGGTTGGCCATTTAGCGGAACGCCGGCCTTGTACGCCTTAATCATCACCGGATTGCCGACGATCACCTTTAAAATTTCTTCGCGGAGCTCTGCTTCGGTCCGCGCGGAAGAAACCATAGACCAGTCTTCATATCCCCTAAAATCGGAGAACGCGATTCCTCCCGGCGATACCAGCGAGTACTTGTCCTTATTTTTGTCCTGAGTTTGGCCTTGCGCGGAGGGGATTGCACCACACACGATGGCCAGCAGCGCCGTGGCCGCGATCATGGTAAAGGCCGCGACAGGTTTCACGGAAATGCGTGCTTCTACTTCTTGCTGCGCCAAAGATTCCGTTATGTGTTGAGCCATGGTGCGCCTCTTTCGCAGGAAAGTCCGCTAAATCCGGTCGCGCGCGCCTCGAACAACAGCAAGCAGGCCACAGGTAAAGGAATAAAACAATTTGGACGATGGTGTCGCCCGTGCTCCGCTATCGGCGATGAGGATGGCGCAGCCGTACTCTAACATGGCGCCGGGCTGCGTAGCGAAGAAACCGGGAAAACCGGGGCGGACCCGAGGAATTCCATCCGCCGGTGACTGTCCGCCCCTACTTTTGCGCCGGCGATACCTTCGTCCAATAGACTCGCCGCTGCGCGTCTGGTCTAGTCGAGACACCGCTGATCGGAGCGGCTGTGAGCGCTGCGATCGCCGTGCCTACATTCGGCGGTACACTGTATCGAGATTGGAGTCGACTATGAACCCCGCGCAAATCGAACCGACAAACGCCGTACAAATCGGAGAAAAAAGTTATGAGATGCCTCCCCGAGAGGGGATCAGCATCGCGCATTTTCTCACCGTCGCCGACATCAAGCGATCGGCCCACTACTACGAAAAGGTCTTCGGTGCTCGCATTCTGAGCATGGGTGACGGCAACGCGCCAGCGTATCTTGAGCTGGCGAACATCTGGATGATTCTGAACGTCGGGGGCGGGCCGACCCCGGACAAGCCGACGGTCCTGCTCAGCGTCCCCGATCCCAATCACATCAACAGCTTTATGAATTTCCGGGTTGCGGACATTCAAGCGTGCTACAAATTATGGAAAAGCCGGGGAGCGGAGTTCATCACCGAGCCGATCCCCAAGTACGGCGAGATACGCTGCTACATTCGCGACCCTGACGGTTACATCATCGAAGTCGGGCAGAGCGCCGACCTCACGTACGGTTAACCCTCGGCGGGGACGGATGTGTATTTAAACGGTTGCGGGTCGGCCGCTATGCCAGGAGTGCGGCGAAGCGGCCGACACGTGAGCTGCCAAAATTAAATGAGGTCCGCGGCCCCATCGGGGAGGAAACCGAACATGCGTCGTGACATTGTGCCCGGGGGCAAATTCCCCGACTACGAACTTCCCGACCACACCGACACCAAGCGGAAGCTGAGCGAGTTGCAAGGCGACGATCCGCTCATCCTGACGCTGGCGCGCGGCCACTATTGCCCGAAAGAACACCAGCAGCATTTGGAGCTCGCCGCGTTCTACCCCAAGATCGCGGTGGCGTATACGCAGATCGCCACTATCGCCACCGACGATCACCATACGCTTCAGGAGTTCCGCGCATCGGTGGGGGCGGTGTGGCCGTTTCTTTCCGACCCCGGCCGAACGGTTCAGAAGGACCTCGACATTCAGGAGTACACCGACCCCGAGCACGATCCGATGATTCCGCATACGCTCGTGCTTAAGCCGGGCCTTGTAATCTACAGCATCTATAACGGCTACTGGTTCTGGGGGCGGCCGTCCGTAGTCGATCTTTGGCACGATCTGCGCGCGGTGACGAGTGAAATTCGCCCGGACTGGGACTTGAGCAAACCCGGGCTCCGCGAAAAATGGAACGCGGGCGACTTGTCGCCCTTCCACGGGTGGGACAAGCAGGGCAAACCGGAAGTGTGAATCGCTGCTGCGGGAAGAAAACAACAAGGCTCTTTAGTTGTTCATGTAACCGAAGCCTGATGCGGCAGAGATAACGAGGCATAACCGATACCTTCGTCCAATTGTTCTATTGCCGAACCCTCTGCTTGGATAGCGTTAAGGCCGCGGATTCAATCCGAATTCGAATTTTGATCGAATGTTCCTGCGGGAAGCGGCTTCGAGAACATGGGCCAACAACTCGATCCGCTGTTTGTTTCTTGCCTGGCTTTGGCACTCGAATGAAAAACCGGCCGCGTGCCGTCGCTCAGCATGACTTCTTAGTATTTCCGGGGAGAATGTATATGTCAGCCGCGAAAGCAGAAATTGCCGCAAAAGCGCCGCTTGCCTCAAATCCACTCGATGTTGTTCCGGACGCAATGCCATTCGACGTGCCGTATGGACCAGCGATCTCGCTGGACCGGGCGCAGCAAGTGATTCTTGCCGCCGTGGCTGAGGCCAAGCAGCGGAATTGGAAGATGAACATCGCCGTAGCGGATTCCGGCGGCAACCTGGTCGCATTTCAGCGGATGGACGGCGCTATGCTTGCTTCCATTCAGATTGCGCAACACAAGGCGCGGGCAGCCGCAACCTTCCGGCGGCCTACCAGGGTTTTTGAAGACGGGATCAACCTTTTGCACCTCAATTATCTGCTCGCGTTCGACGGAATGATTGCATCTCGAGGCGGCATTCCGTTGATCGAGCAGGGGAAGATTATTGGCGCAATCGGCTGTTCGGGAGGCACGGATTCGCAGGATGAAGTCGTGAGCAAGGCGGGGGCGGCGGTAATCGATACGACCGCGGCGTGAACCAAATGATGCGTATCCAAGGTCAGAGATGACGCCGGCCGGAGCCATTTCCGGGAGAACGAAGGAACGCTGGAAGAAACCATCATTTTGCCCCCGCCGAACGCCGTCGCGATCGGATGCGGCCCTTGACATGGGCGGCGACACACTCGGATAGCGATCTGCTTTCTGCGTCAACCTACCAACTTGGCCGCGAGCCAGTAATCGACACTGAACTTTCCCGGGCCGGAACAGATCAGCCAGATAAAGAACAGCACGTACAAGACTTCTGGAAGGTAAAGAAAATCGTCGAGCCAGTTAAGAGGCGGGAGTCCTTTAGGCAAAGTATCAACCGCGTTGGTCGCAGTGGCGACCGTCATATCGATCAACAGGGCCACGCTGGCCGGGCTTGTGAGGAACCCGGCGGTTACGAGAGATCCGCAAACGAACTCGACACCGGCTACGAAATAGGCGGTCTGGTGGGGAAACGGGACTTTAGCCTTGACCAGCGTGTCGTAAACGGGTTTCGTGCCTCCGGCCACAAACAATTTGTTTCCGCCTGAGATGGCGAAGAACAGCCCGATTGAAACGCGTACCAGCAGGATGGCGTATTGTTCGAAACTATTTCCACCCTGAAGCGCGAACTGCAGCAAACGCTTCCAATCCATTTTTCATCCTTCCACCCAACCAGGCTGTCCCGATCCCCAGTCTTGAAGCAAGTCGCAACAGGTTTAAACAGTTGTCTCTTTCAGAACGCATGAGGGGGAGCCAGCGGCGGCTCTCCAACGATTAACCGCAGGTGAGAGTGGTGCTCTGTCCGACCTCGATAATATAGCCGTAAGGATTACGGATGCAGCAAGGAATTTCACCGTATCTTGCTCCTCCGCCAAACTGCACCCGATTAGGCCACTTCCACGGGGTTGAATCTATTGTACGAACGTATCGATCCATACGAAAGTACAACCGGCATATTTTCCGCGCATCAGAAAAAGTGCGGAGGGTGTAAATTTGTGCTCCGCAGGGGCGCGTGCTCGGTTGGCATACATCCGCAGGTGCAGCGAGGTCCGCGATCTTCTTGAAACCGGGCCCTGCGCGAAGCTAAGCTTTCCCGCTCAGGAGGGCAAGATGGGAGATCAACAGATACGGGCGGCGCTTGACCAGCACTGGGCCGCTTCCGACGCCAACGATTTTGAAACCGAACACAACATCTATCTCGACGACGCGGTGCTCGAATATCCGCAGTCCGGCGAGCGCATCCGCGGCCGCCGCAACATTCAGATCACGCGCACCATTCAGCCGAACCGGAAGCGTTTTACCGTGCAGCGAATCCTAGGCGGCGGCGACCTGTGGGTCACCGAATTCATTCTGTCCTACGACGGCAAGCCCTCCTACACCGTGAGCATCATGGAATTCAGCGGCGGTAAAGTTGCGAGGGAAACGCAGTATTTCTCCGATCCATTTCCGGCTAGCCCGGCCCGGGCGCAGTATGTGGAACGGATGGAGGAGCAATCCGAAAGCCCAGGCGTTCGCTGATCGCCGGGCGGCACGCTGCGAGTCCGCTCGGCGCGTGCCGGAGAGAAGAATTATGTCGGTGGGAAACTCCGAGTCTGCGCACAATGGGTATCCACGGTAAAGTTCAGAAGTTCTCCAGCATGGTTACGTTGGCCCCGTAGAGCCTTTCGGTGTAGGCGAGGTAATGGCCGTCGGGCGAGGCCTCCATCATCATGAGCCAGCCCGCCCCCTGTTTGACCTGGTTGAGCGGCCTCACGTTTCCTTGCAGGTCGAGCGAGAGGATGGACTGAAATTGTCCTGTTTTCTCGGACCAGGCGGTTGCGAACAGATGATTTCCATCAGCCGCCCACGTCACATGTTGTACCGCATCCCAGGTTCCCTTGCGAGGCAGTTCAGTGAGCTTATGATCGGCTGTCGATAACAGAAGAATCCATTTTCCAGTGTCGGCAGGGGCAATGGCGATCCTCGTACCATCGGGGGAAAGGGCCCAAACGGGGTTCAGGCCCGCATCCACCCGTTGGATTTCATCGCCCTTACCCTTCGCCGGATCCAGAACGAAGAAAACGAGGTCTTTCCCTTGCATTTCCGAAAGAACACAGCCAGTGCCCGGAGAGTGTCCGCAATGGTAGGTGTACCGTCCCGACAGGACCGTCGAGCGCGCTCCACCGCCGATCGGCGTGCTCATCAGCCTCCTCTCGGAAGGCGATGTACCAGTTTTTTCCGTGAATAACAGGCGTTCACCATCCGGGCTGAGGACGGGCAAATAGTAGTTCGCGGCGCCTGACAGCACAACTTCAGACGCATCCGAGCCCGGCGCTGATTTGGCAATTACCCATCGATCACTGCGGCGCGACTCGAAGAAAAGCGCTCCGCTGTTACGATCCCAATCCCCCGGATAGCTGCTCCATTCGTCAGCACTGAGCCTGCGTGACTTGAGCGTCTTGTCTGCCGACCTCAGGTCGCCGAGAAACAGAATGTCACTGTCCTGGTGCGAATCGTAGATCAGCCGCTTCCCATCCGCGCTGACGCTGAAAAGTTCCGGCGTGCTCTGCTCCCAACTGGTAAGGGCGGTGGGCTGGCCTTGCCGTTCGCCGGTATCGGGATCTACGCTGACTGCCCAAACGCCATAAGTGCCGGCCGAAGATGAGTTCGGAGCCGTGTAAATTACCCTGCCATCCGCCAGCCAGGCTATGGGAGACGCACCATTCGGTCCAACCAGCGCCGGATCAGAAAGAACCACGGTCCGGTGACTGCCATCCAGTTCGCAGGTTTCGATTTGTGCTGAGCCGTTGCGGGGCTCTCCTTTGCCGCGAACATAAACCAGGCGCCGTCCATGGGGAGACCAGTGGGCCACCCCAAAGAATTCGTCCGGGTCCGCCTTCACGATTCGGCGCGGATCTTCTGCATTACTCCCAATGAGCCACATTTCGCCATCGAGATTGCCGTATTCAAAAGTCGATCCGTCCGGCGATATGGATACATACCAGACGGGGTCCAGGTCGAGTACTTTTTGATACGAACCGTCCCAGATGGAAACCTTCCATAGGCCGGGCGTTCCGAGCCTCCGCACCAGCATATGGCTTCCATCGGGAGACCAGGAGAGAGGAGCGGGAGCGTCCGGAGTTGGAAGATCGCGGAGCTCTCCGCTCGCGATTTCAAGAATGTGCGTTTTTTTCCCCAGCGCCGTTGAGTAGGCAAGGAACTTACCGTCGCTCGAAATAGCCGCGCCAAGCACCGGATCTCCGGGTGCACTGGAAGTGAGCTGGCGACGGACAATTTCACCATGCCGCTGGCGGCTTGCTCGATTGGCCGCCCAATGACGCCATGGGAAAAATGCCGCTACCAAGACAACCACAATCCCCGCCGCGAGTGCGCCCAGCCACAGCCCCCGCTTTCGAGGCGTCGCGACCCCGGAGACCGAAGGTTCGGATCTGTAACCGGAAGTCTCTGATAACGCATCGAGGGCGAAAGCCAGGTCTGAAGCCGACTGAAACCGCTGCTCCTGACTTTTCTCCAGGCAGCGCTGCACCACCCGCTGTAGCGCGGGAGGAATGCCCGCCGTCAACTGCGAAATCGAGGGTGGATCGTCGTTCAGGATCGCGCTCATGGTGTCGGCGGAGGTCGTCTTCTGGAAAGCCCTCTTGCCCGCCAGCATTTCGTACAGGACCGCCCCGAAAGAAAAGATGTCAGTACGATGATCGGTAGTCTGTCCCCGCACCTGCTCCGGCGACATGTAACCCACCGTGCCCATTACCACACCCGGCTCAGTTTCGCCCTCAAGAGTAGGACCGCTCGTGGGACCGCTGGGATCCGAACTTCGTGGCTGTGTCAGCTTCGCCAATCCGAAGTCGAGAATCTTCGCCCGCCCATCCCTGGTAACAAACAGATTTTCCGGCTTCAGATCGCGATGCACGACTCCTTTCTCATGGGCCGCGGCCAGCCCGCGAGCCACTTGCACTCCATAATCAATCGCCCTGCGCACCGGCAGTCGGCCACGCTTTAACAGTTCGCGCAGCGTCTCGCCTTCCAGCAATTCCGACACAACATAGGGAGCGCCCTCGTGGGCACCCACGTCGAACACGGCAAGAATGTTGGGATGATTTAGAGCGGCGGTGGCTAGAGCCTCCTGCTCGAAGCGACGGAGGCGGTCAGGATCGGCGGAAACGCTCTGCGGCAAGACTTTGATCGCGACTTCCCGCTTCAGGCGCGTGTCGCGGGCCCGGTACACCTCGCCCATACCGCCCGCGCCGAGAGGCGCCACAATCTCATAAGGGCCGAGCCGCGCGCCGGGAGCCAGTGTCATCGGTGCGCCCGATTATAATCCCACGCGACTTGGGTTGGGCGGTTTACAGAGTGTGTGGAAACCAGGCATTTAAGCTCAATAAAACTCCCCATAGCTCGCAACTCTTTTTTTCTTGAAGCAGCCTCTCGCACTTAAAAAACGCTTCGCAAGCAGCCTGCCACGAAGCCGCTATTGACTTGCCTCTCCCCGCTCCGAATAATCAGTACTAGATGGATATTTACGAGCAAATCGTGCAGCTTCGCCGCGAAGGGCGCCGGGGCGCGGTCGCGACCATCGTCAATGTCCGGGGATCGATTCCATCCTTTCGCACCGCCAAAATGCTGGTCCGCGATGACGGCTCCATCGTCGGCACTATCGGCGGTGGATGTGTCGAAGCCGACGTCTGGCAGGCCGCGCGCGAAGTCATGGAATCGGAAAAGCCGCGCACCCTTACCTTCGACCTGAATCAGGACCCGAAATACGACACCGGCCTGGTCTGCGGCGGCACGCTCGAAGTTTTTGTCGAGCCCGTCCTTCCCCCCGCAACTCTTTATGTTTTTGGCGCCGGCCATGTGGCGAGCGCTCTGTGCAGGGTGGCCGGCGAGGCGGGGTTCGAACTCGTCGTCACCGACGATCGCACGTCGTATGCAACCAGGGAACGTTTTCCCGGCGCTCGCGAAGTGTATGCCCTCGACTTCGACGAAGCCATGCAGAAGCTGGAGCCGGGCGAAGGTTCTTATATCGTGATCGTTACACGCGGGCACCGCGACGATATGCGCATTTTGCGCTGGGCGGTGCAAACCCGCGCCGGTTACGTTGGCATGATCGGTTCACGGCGCAAGGTGATCGGGATTTTCAAGACGCTCCAGGCTGAGGGGCTTTCCGCGCGCCTGTTCGATCGCGTCCATGCGCCCATCGGTCTCGATATCGGCGCGATCACGCCGGAAGAGATCGCGGTTGCGATCACCGCCGAACTGATTGCCGCTCGCCGCCACGCCGGCGCCGCTTTGCCGCACATGAGCTGGTTTCATTCGCAAAAAGGCGAATCCGCGTCGGAAGATTCTTCCGCCCCATCTCACGCCTGCGACCGGGAAAAGTGACCCGCGCACCCAGTTTTGCCGGAGTGATTCTTGCCGCCGGCGAATCTTCGCGCATGGCCCGCGAAAAGGCGCTGCTGCCATGGCCCCCGGCTGCCGAAGGCCGGTTTTCGGCGGAAACGTTCCTTTCCGCTGCCATTCGATCGTTTCTGCAGGCGGCAGATCTGGTGGTGGTCGTCGTGGGGAAAAACCAGCCGCAACTCGCGCCGCAGATTTATGCCAACGGCGCATCGCTGATCGTCAATCCTGATCCCGCTCGCGGGCAATTCAGTTCGCTGCAAGTGGGACTGCAGGAAGTCCTGAATGTCGGGCGCGACGCGGCGATGGTCACGCTGGTTGACCGCCCCCCCGCCAAGCCAACCACCATTCAAACCTTGCGCGCGGCGTTCGATTCGTCTCCGGAGGGCATCTGGGCGGTGGTACCCGAGTTCGGCGGCAAACATGGCCATCCGTATCTGGTGGGCCGCGAAATGATCGAGGCTTTTCTCCGCGTGCCGCCTGCTTCGAATGCGCGCGAGGTTGAGCACCGGCACCAGAGCCACATTTTGTATGTGCCGGTCGATGACCCCTTCATTGCGCTGAACGTCAACACGCCCGAAGATTATGCGCGCCTGGCAGGCGAAGGAAAATTCGCTTGAGCATGCGTCTGTTCCAATTTGTTATTGTCAATAAATGAGTGCCACTGAAGCGCCCGCCTTTCCTCCATCGACCCAGGACTTTCTCCATTCGGTGCTGCGGCTGCATCCCAAAGTCGCCGCCTTCGACTGCGATGGAACTCTATGGTCGGGGGACGTGGGCGAACGCTTTTTCGACTGGGAACTGCGCGAGCGGCACGTCTTTCCTGATGACGCCCGGCGCGGAGAACTCAGCCAGTTCTGGCGGGCGCGCTACGCCGACTACAAGCGTGGCGAAGTCGACGAGACCACCATGTGCGGGGAAATGGTCACGCTGCATCGCGGAATTTCCGAAGTAAACCTGATGGCCGCGGCTTCGCTCTTTTTCGAGCAAAATTTCGTGCCTCTGATTTTTCCCGAGATGCGTGAACTGGTGGGCCGCCTGCAAGATCAAGGCTGCGAAATCTGGACCGTTTCCTCGTCGAACGAATGGATCATTCGCGCCGCCATGAAACATTTCGGAATTTCGGAAGACCGCGTGCTTGCCGCCAAAGTGAAAATCGTTAACGGCATTGCCACAGACAAGCTGATCCGCGTGCCTTCCGGCCATGGCAAGCCGGAGGTCTTGCGCGCAGTCGTGGGCAAGCCCATCGACGCTGCTTTTGGCAATTCCCGTTGGGACGCAGAAATGCTGGACATGGCGCGACACGCGTTCGCCATAAACCCGAATCCCGATCTGGAGCTCACGGCGCGCGAGCGCGGCTGGCCCGTTTATTTTCCTGAAGGCGCCGGCCACTAAATCCCGCCTGCCGAATTTACAATGAAAAGCGCCCATGTATTCCGCCCAGGTGCTCGATCATTTTCAGAATCCGCGCAACGCGGGAGAAATTTCGCATGCCGACGCAATCGCCGAAATTGAGAATCCCGCCTGCGGCGACGTACTGCGCCTGACTTTGCATTTGGAGAATGGCCGCATCGCGCGGGCGAAATTCAAAGCCAAAGGCTGCGTGGCGGCGATTGCATGCGGTTCGGCGATCACCGAATTGATGGCGCAAAAAACCCCCAAAGAAGCCCGCGAGTTGAGCCGCGACCAGGTCATCGCATTTCTCGGGGGACTTCCTCAAGGCTCGACCCACGCGGCGCAACTGGCCATCGATGCGCTGGGCGCTGCGCTGCGAAGCATCGAGACTTAAAATGAATTCCTATCTTCCGCGCCGCATCGCCTGCCTGCAACCCAGCGCCACCGTAATTTTGGCCGAACTTGGCGCGCTCGATCGAGTAGTCGCGTGCACGAAATATTGCGTCGATGTGGTTCCTGAGATCTCTTCTCAACCGCGCACCATTCTTCATGATTCCTGGACCTCAAATTCGTCTGAGATTATTGCCGCTCGCCCCGATCTGGTAATCGCTTCGGTGCCTTATCAGGAGAAATCGGTGGCCGAAATCCTGAAATCGGGAGCGCGTTTTCTGGGGCTTGCCCCGAAGAACTTGCAGGATATCTACGGTGATATTTCTGCGATTGCCAGTCTAGTGGGCGTATCCATCCGTGGGGAAGAAGTGATCGCGAGAATGCAAAAAGAGATTGAAATAGTTCGGGAGAAGGTGCGCTCGCAAAAATCTGGGCCCTCGCTCAGGGTCTTCTGCGAAGAATGGGGAAAGCCGCTGATCTCCTCGCAGCCGTGGGTGGCGGAATTGGTCGAAGCCGCGGGAGGAAAATTTCTCGGCGAGCCAGGGCGGCAGATTTCGGCCGGCGAAGTGGAAAGGTTGGATCCAGAGGTTCTTATCTCAGCCTGGTGCGGCGCCGGCGACCGCGTGCCGCTGGAAAAAATCGTAGCTGACCGCAACTGGCAAGCCACGGCCGCTGCCCGGAGCGGCCGGATCTTTTGTATTCGCGACGAATACCTGAACACGCCGGCTCCCACCCTTTTACAAGGGCTGAATGCGATCGCCTGGGCGCTTGGTCCGGAGCTTTTTCCGCGCCCAAAGGGCATCAGGCAGATTACGGCGGTACCATCTTCCACAGCCGGGAATGTGCCCGCCTGAGTTAAGATTCTTGGCATGCCCGTCGTCACCAGGATTGAGGAGGTTCGCGGCGAAATCGCCGCGCTCTATGAATCTGCCATGACTTCCAAAGACCTGATGCAGGGAATTTGCAAGCTCTTGCACGAACGCATGTTGAAATACAACTGGGTCGGTTTTTACATGCTGGAGCCTGGGACGCAGCCGCCCATTCTCGTGCTTGAATCTTTTGTCGGCGCCATGACCCCGCACACGCGCATCCCGCTGAATCAGGGCATTTGCGGCGCGGCCGCCTCCAGCGGCAAGACTATCGTGATCGACGATGTGAGCAAAGATCCGCGCTACCTGGCCTGCTCGCTCGAAACCAAGTCGGAGATTGTGGTGCCCGTGTTTGTGAAGGGACAGGTTGTGGGCGAACTCGATATCGACAGTCACTTTTCCGCCGCGTTCGCGGCAGAAGATCAGTGCCTGGTGCAATATTGCGCCGATGTGGTTGGCAAAAAACTGGAGAATGTGCTGTGACTTGGCCACGCCCGTTCACCGCCGCGCCCTGTCATTTCGAACGCGCAGGAAGCGCGGGTGAGGAAGTTGCGTCAGTCCGCCAGCCTACAGGTCAGTGCAATAGCTGGTGTGCCCACTCGTCTCGTGTCCGGCCATGAAGCGAGTCGTCGCTGCCGTCATCGAGAAAAATGCGAAGCTGCTGGTGTGCCAGCGCACAAAGCACCAGACCATGCCGCTCAAGTGGGAATTTCCCGGCGGCAAGATCGAAGAAGGTGAGCAGCCCCGCGACGCGCTGCGGCGCGAACTTGAAGAAGAACTGGGTATTGACGCCACGATCGGCGATGAGATCGCGCGCATCCAACATCAGTACCCGAACGGAGCGATGGTCGAATTGCGCTTCTTCCTTGTCCGCGAGTATAAGGGGGAACTCGAAAACCGCATCTTCCGCGACATTCACTGGGCCGCTCCCGCGGAGTTGAAATCCTACGATTTTCTCGAAGCGGATGTTTCGCTGGTGAAGGATTTAGTCAGCGGGAAACTGCCGTAGGGAATTGCAAACCTCACGCGGCCAACGCCGCCTGCGGCGCCAAACTCCGATATAGCGCCAGATAGTTGTCAATCATCCGCTTGGTTGTATAGCGTTCTCGGGCGCGGGTGAAGGCACGCTCGGCGTAGGCCTGGCGCAGGCCCCGGTCGGCGTCGAGTTTCTTGAGCGTGGCGGCCAGGCTGCCGGCATCGTTCGTGCGGAAATACAGGACCGCGTCGCCCCACACTTCGCGGAAGCTGGGAATATCGTTGGCCACGATGGCACAGCGGGAAAATGCGGCTTCCAGCGGCGCAATGCCCAGCGGTTCGTAACGCGGGGTGGCGGCGTAAACCGCCGCCCGGCTGTAGAGCGCGCGCAGTTGCGCCTCCGTCTGCGGACCGCGCACAGCCACGCAGCTTTGGTCGGTGGAAACCTTCACATCGGCGCGAATGGGAACCCGCGGTACCGGCACTGTGTGTTCCGCGCCCACAATGCACACCGAAAACGGATGCGCATGCTGGGTCAGCAGAAACACCTGCTTGCCGGCGTCGTGCAGCCGCCCCACCGAAAGGACCGAATCTTCCTTGCTGACGTAGGGGTTGAAAAAAATGGGGTTGCGGCCGGGATAAATTACGCTTCCGCGACGCGGCCGGATATACGCCGACCGAATCGCATCCAGCATCCACTCTGAGGGCGCAACCACCGCGTCCGCGGCTTCAATGCCGCGAATCACGCTCTCCCGGTACCAGTTCAGCCAGCGCGAAGGCTTGGGCGGACGTTCCTGCACGGCATGCGTCCAGCTGATAATGTCCCCCTGCGCCATCACCACCCGCGGGACATTGCCCGGCAGGTTGCCATGGCAGAACTGGTGCAGGTGCAGCAGATCGGGATGCAGTTCGCGCACCAGGCTGCACAAAAAATCGCGCGATTCAGCCAGATCATGCCGAGCCTCGTCCATCCACTCCAGGCGGAACGCTGTGGGGCGGTACTCGAGGCCATGCAGCAGGTCCATCCACGCGGTCTGGTCAGGAAGGGGAATCTCGCCGAAACTGACCAGCGTGACGCGAACGCCGCGCGTGACCAGCCCCGTAACCAGTTCGCGGGTGTAGGTCCAGGAGCCGGACAGGGTATCGGTAGTGACGAGAATATGCACAGACGCTCCGGGAGCCAGCCGCCGCACGCCGCCACAGACTCGGCGTTTGGCGCACTCGCGCTCGAATATTCTATGCGGAAAGAGGGTGGGAGTGGGAAGAATTTCTTCGTCCTTCCCGCTTGGACGAACCTAACCGACCGCCGCATAATTGGGATGCTATGGTGAGGCCACGATACAGCAAGTACACCGAGCGACAAGCCGAAAAAGTGCGCCAGTTGCGAGCCCGGAACCTCTCAAAAGAGGAAATCCTGCGCCGGACGGGAGTCGCCGAAGGCTCCCAATGGTCTATGGCAAAGTACGGGCCGTCCCCGCCGCGAGAGCCTAAGCCCAAGGCGGCTTAACATTCGTAATCTCGTTAACTCGCCCCCAGCCGCTGGCGCATGTCGCGCGCCAGGTTGTCGATCGTGCGGATTTTTTCCGCCGCCGGGTCGGGAACTCCCGGCACCGCCATGGCCAGTTCGCAGGAAAGCAGCATG
>DATLKM010000369.1:0-1876 GCA_035538435.1 Binatia bacterium | reverse complement strand
ACCGCCGCTGCCTTGCGTCGCGCCGAATCCGGTGCCATGCAGCGTCACCTGCATGCCCGGGCTCCACGCCGAGGCCGACATGCCTTGAATGACTGGCGAACTTATTGTGAACGGCATGGAGTTGCTGTAAAGCCCGCCCTGGCTTACCGAGACTGCACCGTTCCCTGAACCATTGGGGACGGTGGCGACGATTTGCGTGTTGCTCCAACTGCTGACCACGCCGGGAAGGGTGCCGAGTTGCACATATCCGCTGCCTTGCGACGCGCCGAAACCGGTTCCGGTGATCGTGATCTGCGTCACGCCGGGAATGCCGCTGGTGGGACTGGCGCTCGATACGACTGGCGGTGTGCCGGAGGGCGGAGGCTGCGGGACGGTGACCCAGACAGCCGCGTAAATTGGATTGGTTTCGCCGGTGTAGGCGCCCGCCTGAGCCATGATGGCGGTTTGCCCCGGCCCCACGGCCGTGATCATGCCCGAACTGCTGACCGTGGCGACTTGCGGATTGTTCGAGGTGTAGACCATCTGCGTGGAGTTGGTGATGTTGAGGGTCACGTTGCCGAGGAAATTGCCGTTGGAGTCGCGGCTGACGAAGTTCCCAAACACGCTGAACGGGAGTTGGTTGCCGGCCGAGGCGAGGTTAATCGAGGCCGGGCTGGCGGTAATCGAGATCGGGTAATAGGGCCACTCAACATCGACGGCAACCGGACTGGACTCGACGATGCCGCTCGCGTTGCTCCCGAAGGCCGTCAAGTTGTAAAGGCCGGGGCGGATCGGGGAAGTCGTCGGAATGGTCAAGGTGAACTGATTTGGGGACGACGTCGGCTGGACGTCAGGAAGGGGGCTCTGTGTAAGCACGCTCACGTTCTGCACGGAGGGATCCACTGACACGGTGATCGTAATGGTTGCGCCCTCAGCCGCCAGACTATTGCCGACGGGGGACGTGACCTGAAGGAGGGGCTGCTGGCTGTAGGCGAGGGCGGCCGCCCCGAGGCCGAGGCAGAGGCTCGCAATTAAGGCGGCTGGTTTTCTGGTGCTAGGCTTCATTGTTCCCTCCGAGGATAGAAAGGTTTGCCGCCTGTTTGGGTTTTGGCAGGAACCTCAGGGCGAGAGCATAGAGCCCATAGACAGTTGCTGTGCACGCCGCTAGGCTAGGCCCAATGGCGCCCGCGTACGACGATGTCGATTCCAGCAGCCAGCCGCGTTTCAGCAACCATGCTGCGCCAAGCACTCCGTAAAAAGAGAGTGGCAACGCGCACGCCAGCGCGCTGAACAATGCTGCCGGGTCTCGCAGAGGGCTCGGCCAGCGCCTCGCCTCACCTTGCTTCTCCATTTCGCCTTGAAGTTGGGTCCTGAGGCCCGAGACGCCACAGACCAAGGAAAGCCACGCGGCGAAATCGACCGCCGCGGCGGTTCGCAGGCTTGAACCATGGCGGCCAATGCGGGAGAGCGACTCTGCGTGGACGAGTAGGACACCCGGCGTAACGAACTGAGTGAGAGCCCATAAGATGGGAACCAGCAGCGTCGACAGTAGGATTTTCAGGACGATCCGCAGCATCCTATTACCTCTCTTCGAATCCAGCCGGGCTCCTCACGGGGCCGCACCGTCAGTGAAAGTCACTGCCATTTGGTGCCTCGTTAAGGAGGTTGACCACCGCGTCGGGAATCCCGCTCCCCGGGTCAAGCTCAGACGGCGACCCGAAGCCAAGGGCCTCCAGCGCGGCCGAATGAATCACACGTTGGGCTGCCGATCGAACCGCTACTCCCGGGGCAAAACACTTGAAAGGACACTTGGCGCTGAATTGACTTGTTATCCTGGGGGAAATCCTGCGTGCCACGCGCGTAGTTGACGGGTGCGACATAGATGGCAAATGCGACC
>DATLKM010000368.1:0-2898 GCA_035538435.1 Binatia bacterium | reverse complement strand
CCCGCGTGGACATTGCCCGCTCGCTACCGTTTTGACAAGGTAGTGGAAGCGAAGAGATCGCGGTCAAAACTCAGCAAGAGCGTAGACGCCCAGTTCTTTGGTCGAAAGGGTCACGCTGCCACCCTGCCCTGTGATTTCCGTGGCTCTCGTTTCGACCCAGCTCGGAGTTCCATTCACCTTAACGAGATGCAGGACGCGAAACCGATCTGCGCCGCCCGCGGTTGCGTGTTTCGGAATACTGAACGAAAGTAAGCGTCCGGTTGAGACCGTCTCGACAGTCACCTAAATGAGTGCCATTCTCCGAAGTGGCCACTTAGGAATAAGTGTCCACCTGGAGCGTAGATGGACACTTCCCGACAAGTGCCAGAGGCGATCGCCGCGAAGAATGAATCGGCCGGTGCTAACCAGCGACAACATCGGAGCATCGCGGAGAAGCGGCGGATTGTCGAAGAGACGTTGATCGAAGGCGCGTCGGTGGCCCGCATCGCGCGAGCTCACGGGGTAAATGCAAACCAGGTATTTGGCTGGCGCCGGCTCTACTTGAGCGGCAGACTGGGCGAGCAGAAGCCGACGATGAAGTTGCTGCCGGTGCGGGTAAGTGAAAGCTTGCCGCCGGTCCGGACGCATGCGGGTGGCGAAGTCTCGACGTCGATCGAGGCTGCGAACCCAAAGCGTGTTCCAGGCACGATTCACATCAAACTGCACCAAGCTCAGGTGCGTATTGAAGGCGCGGTCGATCCAGAGGTGGTCCGGGTGTTGCTGGAGTGTCTGGCGCGATGATTGCGCTGCCGGCCAAGACGCGGATCTGGATCGCAGCGGGTGTAACAGACTTGCGGCGAGGGTTTACGGGGCTGAGTGCGCTGGTGCAGACAAAGTTGGAACAGAGTCCGTTCTCCGGGCACGTATTCGTGTTTCGCGGGCGGCGCGGCGATCTGATCAAAGTGCTCTGGTTCGATGGCGATGGGTTGTGTTTGTTTGCGAAACGGCTGGAGCGTGGGCGCTTCGTGTGGCCGCAAGCTCAAAGCGGCACGATTTCGCTCACGCGAGCGCAACTGGCGATGCTGCTGGAGGGCATCGATTGGCGGCGACCGGAGCGCACCTGGGAGCCGCAGTTGTCGGTGTAACACACGAGATTCTTTCCACAACTTTTTCGTTTCTGCACGGGATGAAAACGCGAGCATTCATGCGATACTCCGCGCATGCCCGTGAGTGCGCTGCCCGATCTGAACGTCCTCCCTGCCGAAGCGCTGCGGGCGCTGATCCTGACACAGCATCAGGAGTTGATCAGCAAAGACGAGCAACTACTCTCCCGCGAGCGCGAGATCGAGCATCTGAAGCTGCTGTTGTCCAAGCTGCATCGCATGCAGTTTGGGCGTAAGTCGGAGAAGTTGGCGCGACAGATCGAACAGTTGGAACTGCGGCTGGAGGAACTGCAGTCGAACGGTAGTGAGAAAGAACCCAAGCCATCCGAACCGGCTTCGGTTCCAGGCTCTTGGGGTACGGCAGAAGCAGTCAAGCCGACGCGCCGTGCCTGGCCCGATCATCTTCCGCGACAAACGCGCCGGCACGATCCGAAAGAAACGGTGTGCCCGCAATGCCAGGGCGAGTTGCGGAAGCTGGGCGAGGACGTTTCGGAGATGCTGGAATACGTACCCGCCAGTTTCGTGGTAATCCGGCATGTCCGCACGAAGCTGAGTTGCACCAAGTGCGATTGCATTGTGCAGGCGGAGGCGCCGAGCCGTCCTATCGAGCGTGGAGCAGCGGGGCCGGGGTTGCTGGCGCACGTGCTGGTGTCGAAGTACTGCGATCATCAGCCGCTGTATCGGCAGTCGGAGATCTATGCCCGGCAAGGAGTGGAACTGGAACGGTCGACGCTGGCGGACTGGGTGGGAGCAAGCAGCCGATTAGTCGACCCGCTGGTCGAGGCGCTACATGGCTACGTGATGGAAGCGGGTAAGTTGCACGCGGACGACACGCCCGTGCCGGTGCTGGCACCGGGCAACGGCAAAACGAAAACGGGGCGGTTGTGGACGTATGTGCGGGATGATCGTCCCGCGGGGGACCGTGCTGCACCGGCGGTGTGGTTTGCCTACTCGCCGGACCGCAAAGGCGAGCATCCCGAACAGCATCTGCGCAAGTTTCGTGGGACATTGCAGGCAGACGCATACGCCGGCTTCAATCAGCTTTATGCCGATGGCCGCATCCAGCAAGCCGTGTGCTGGGCACATGTGCGGCGCCACTTCTACGATCTGGAACAAGCTCACGCTTCACCGATCGCCCAAGAAGCGCTACTTCGGATCGTTGCCTTATATAAGGTGGAAGATCAGATTCGTGGTAAGCCGCCGGAGGAACGCCGCGCCGTGCGCCAGGCAGAATCGAAGCCATTGCTGGACTCTCTGCGGCAGTGGTTGGAGACAACCTTATCGAAACTCTCGCGCAAGTCGGATACGACAGCCGCGATTCGCTACGCGCTCTCGCGTTGGGACGCGCTGACACGCTATATAGAAGATGGCCACATTGAGATCGATAACAACGCCGCCGAACGCTCTTTGCGCGGAGTGGCCTTGGGCCGGAAGAACTACTTGTTCGCAGGTTCGGATGCCGGAGGAGAACGTGCAGCGGCGATCTACAGCTTGATCGGTTCGGCGAAACTCAACGGGCTGGATCCCGAAGCCTATCTGCGGGAAGTGATGACCCGCATCGCCGACCATCCCATCAACCGGATCAAAGACCTGCTGCCTTGGAATATCAATCCCACACATGCCGAAGTGTCCACTTAACCCATTCGTGGACACTTAGCAAGACGGTCTACTTCGGACGCTTACCCAGTTTCTGGATTCAACAGCATTCCATTCGGCAACGAACCCGAAAGAGTCCTCCAATCATAAGGAGTTTGGC
>DATLKM010000367.1:0-20191 GCA_035538435.1 Binatia bacterium | reverse complement strand
CGGCGAATGCCCCGAACATGAACATGCGGTAGAGCAGCCGGACGTCGCCGCTGAGGAAGGTCCAGGGGAAGCCGATGAGCCCGGCAAGCGGGGCGGCCAGCGACCAGAACGTCAGCATGATGACGGTGTGGATCAAAAGTGCCTTTCCCTTTTTTTCCAGCGGACGGCAAGGCGCCGGGACGGATGAGCAACGGATTATTCCGGCCTCGCCGCCTGGTTTTCGGCCTCGCCTTTCAGCCACGCTGTTCGCCGCGCGCGCTCGGCCGCGGTCACACTTTCCAAATCCTTAATGTCGTAGGAAATTTCCTCACGGCCGCCGACTTTCCATTGCAACTCGCGCTCCGCGCTGCGCGCGGTTCTTACTTTCACCGTGATCGCATCGCCCTGATTTAAGCGCGTGATCTCGGCTGTATCCTGCGGAGCGGCCGCGCCGTTGATCTCAAGCAGCGTGTCCCCGGTTTGAAGGCCGGCGCGTTCGGCTTCGCTGTTGGGCGTGACCGCGCCCACGGTCATGGGCCCATCAAAGTTACGGGAGGCCACGAAGCCGGGGTCGGCAACCGTGATGGTGTTCTTGACCACTCGCAGGCCGACGCCGCGAAAAAAATCGCTCCACGGGATGTCTTCAGTGCCGGAAACGTACTTGCTGAAGAACCATCCCAAGTCAGCGTGGGCGACTGCTTCGGCGGCGCGGAGAACGCCGTCGCCTTCGGGGAACGGGACACCCTTCTTGGCGTAATTCTCGTTCATCCATTCAAAAACCTCGCGCAGAGATGCGTGGCCCTGGCTGGCCTCGCGCACCGCCAGATCGAGAATGATGCCCAGCAGTTCGCCTTTGTTGTAGTAGGAAATGCTACGTTCGGGGCGGCGGTAGTAGGCTTCGCCTTCAAGCCAGGCGTCGAGGCTGGATTCTTCCGCGGACTGCGTCAGATGGGCGGGGCGGCGTTCGAGTTCGGTGATGCCGGCGGCGAGGTTCTGCTCAAATTGGCGCTCGTCAAGCAAGCCGGCGCGCAATTCGATGAAATCGGCGGCTGTGCTGGTGCAGCCTTCGCTGAACCAGAGGGCACGAGTGTAATTTTCCCGTGCGTAATTGACGGGCGCGAGGCCCTGCGGGCGAATGCGTTTTACGTTCCACAAATGAAAGAATTCGTGCGCCGAAACCGAGGGCAGCACCTCAGGGGCGCGGGAGATCACGTCGGCATTAACGGCGATGGCGGTGGAATATGCGTGTTCCATGCCGCCGCCAGCAGGTCCGTGCGGGAAATGGTAGATGAAGGTGTAAGTATTGAAAGGGCGGTCCTGCATCCAGGAGGTGGCGGCCGACGTAATTTTATGCAGCATGTCTGTGACCTTCTGCATGTCGTAATCGGCGGGGTCGGCGTCTACGATAACCCGGTAACGACCTCCGTTCTCGTCGAAATCAGACTCGGCGAAATTTCCGAGTTCCACGGGAGAGTCGACGAGTCGATCGTAGTTCTCGGCGCTGAAAGTCTTATCGGGGGCAGAATCGAGGGGGATGGCGATCTTCCATGCGTCGGGAACTTGAGTGAATCGCAAATTCACGGGGTCACTCCGCAGGTCGGGCGCGTACATCAGAATCTGCGCAAGATTTAAAAACGCGTGGTGGGGATTCAGCTCTGCGCCGAAGGGGCCAGGGGAATCGGCGTAAATCTGGTAGTCCACTTCAGCGCCATCGGCGGAGTTGTCTATCTGCCAGCGGCTCTTGTCGAGTTCACGCAGCGAAACGGGTTGCCCGGCGCGATTCCTGGCGTGGACCCAGTTCACATATTGCGAGAAGTTGCGGATCTGATAGAGCGCGTTCCAGACGGGGAGTTGAAGTTCCCGCTCGGCCGCACCAGGTGGAAGAAGGATGTGAACTTCCAAGAGATGCTGCGCGGGATCGGCGAGAGAAATGGTGTAGTGAACAAGCGGCGCGGTTTGAGCGGCGCAGGAGCCGATAAGCGCGGCGAGAACGAGAGGAATGAATCGCCGGAAAGGATTCATCCTTTGGCCGCCGCGTTGGCCGAGTTCGGGTGGGCAGAAAGCTCGCGCAAGCGCGCGGGAAGCTTGTCATAGATTCCGCCGAAGCCGCCATTGGAAAGTATGGCGACGATGTCGCCGCTGCGCAGCTCGGGCGCTATAGTCTGGACGATCTCACCTGCGTCGGAGATAAGCCGGGCGCGAACACCAAGATCTTGAATTTCGGTGGCAAGCTCGGGCAGTTCTAGACGCTCGGAAACGGGAACCGCCTCCGAGCGAAAAACGCCCGCGACGATGACTTCATCAGCCATGGCGAGGCTGCGGGCGAGATCGTGTTGCAGCACGCGGCGGCGCAGCGTGTTGGAGCGCGGTTCAAGAATCGCCCAGAGACGGGACCCGGGATAGCGGGCGCGCAAGGCTTTCAGCGTTCCGGCGATGGCGGTCGGGTGATGGGCAAAATCATCGATGATGGTGATGTCGTTCACCTGCGCTTTGATCTCAAGCCGGCGCTTCACGCTCTTGAAAGAGCTGAGCCCGCCGGCGATCTGTGTTCTGTCGATGCCATAATTGGCGGCCAGGGCCGCCGCGGCCGTGGCGTTCCACACGTTGTATTCGCCGGCGAGGGCGAATTCGAAATTCGCCCAATGCGAGCCTTGATGGAGCACGGACCAGGAAGTGGTCCTGGCATCGAACTTCAAGTTTGTGATTTGCCAGTCTGCGCGCCGGCCGCCGCCGTAGCGCTCCACCGGGCAGAAGGCTTTGCTCAGGCAACGTTCGAGGCTGGCGCTTTCGCCGGCGCCTCCCACCGCGCCATCGAAGGCTACGATTTTGCCCCGCCGGGGAACGAGATTCACCAGCCGCTTGAACGCAGTTTCAACGGCGTCGAGGTCTTTGTAAATGTCGGCATGATCGAACTCGACCGAAGTGAGAATTACGGCGTCGGGAAAATAGTGCAGAAATTTCGGGCCTTTGTCGAAAAATGCGGTGTCGTATTCGTCGCCTTCAAGAATAAAGTGGCTGCCTTTGCCCAGATGAAAGCTGGAGCCGAAATTTTCCGCGATGCCGCCGATGAGAAAAGAAGGATCCAGGCCGGCGGAGCGAAAAATCCAGGAAAGCATCGATGTGGTTGTCGTCTTGCCATGCGTTCCAGCAACCACCAGCACTTCTTTTCCGCTCAGAAATTCTTCATGCAACAACTGGGGAAGAGAACAAAAGGGAATGCGCTGATCGAGGACTTCTTCCAGTTCGACGTTGCCGCGCGAGATGGCGTTGCCGACTACGACCAGATCGGGCCGTGGTCGCAGGTTTTGCGCATCGAACGGTTGCGATACCGGGATGCCAAGTTCTGCCAGGAAGTTCGACATGGGCGGGTAAGCTGCGGCATCGGAACCGCTGACGGGAAATCCGCGCTGTTTGAGCATGCCGGCGAGCGAAGCCATGGCCGTGCCGCAAATGCCGATGAGGTGAATATGGGTATTGGGATTCATGGAGAAATTATTTCTTCAGGCGCAATCTACCGCCGCTTCCAGTATTTCAAATTTCACGCTGCCGCCGTGCACCGCCAGGCGGGCGCGCACTCCCAAAGGTAACGTGATGTTGGCGCCGGTTACGTGGCCGGATTTCAAGCCATAGGCAACGGGGACGTTCAACTCCTGCAATATACGCATGACAACGTCTTGCAGCCTGTATCCCTGGTTTGCGGTCTGAAGGCAGTCGAGCATCTCGCCGAAAACGAGGCCGCGAACGCCGTCGAATTTGCCGGCAAATTTCAGCTGCATCAACATGCGGTCGATCTGGTACGGTTTGGCGGCGACATCCTCCAGAAACAGAATTGTGCCTGCGGTTTGAATCTCGTATGGAGTTCCAAGCGAGGCGACGAGGATCGATAAGCAGCCGCCGTACAGGACACCATCGGCATTTCCGTCAGCCAGGCCGGTGACCCCGGAATCCGCGCCCAGGTTCAGTTCCCACGGGGTGACTTGAGTCAGTGCCGACTTCCACGAGTTCAGGTCAATGCCGCCCGGACGCGCCCAGTCTTTTGTGACCATAGGCCCATGAAATGTAGCCAGACCAGTGGCGTCGCCGAAGCGGGTCAGCAAGGCGGTCAGGTCACTGTAGCCGACAAAAATTTTCGGATGAAATTTGATTTTATTAAGGTCTAGTTTGGGCAAAAGATAGTTTGCCCCGTACCCACCCCGGGCGCAGAGAATGGCGCGGACTTCGTCGCGCGCGAACATTTCTTCCAGTTCGCGCACCCTGCGATCAACGGAGCCGGCGAAGTACAAATCCTGTTCGAGAATGGAATCGAAATAGAACGGCTGATAGCCCGCGCGGCGCAGGGCCGCACATCCGGCTTCAAGGTCAGAGAGTTTTATATTGCTGGCCGGCGCGACGATCCCAACCGTATCGCCTTCGCGCAAAGCGGGCGGCTTGATGCGCGCGGTCACTGCTGAAGAAGATGTTTGTGGATGGGAAGTATTTGCCAAGGATTTAGGTCGAAATCGGACATCCACTATGTTAAACCGAGTCGGGAAAAAACTCGCCCCGGCACACCAGCCGTGCCGCTCCACGAAGAAAAACGCCGGCGCCCTCCTGGCGAACCATCTGCGTGCCCCCGGGAGCGTGTACATGCACGGGAGATTTCGTTTTTCCCGCAGCGATCGAAGCCACGGCGGCGGCGCACGATCCGGTTCCCGAAGATTGGGTTTCGCCCACGCCGCGCTCAAAAAAGCGAACGCGGACGTTATGAGTATCGTCGACCGCAACCAGTTCAACGTTTACGCCATGGGCGCGAAAGGCGGCATCTCTCTGAATTTCTGCCGCGCTGGATTGCCAGTTCTCTGCGAAATTGTCGACGAACAAGACAAAGTGCGGATTCCCCATGGAAACTGTGAGACCACGAACCACGCCTCCGGTTGTGGATACCGTCAACTCGGGGCCGACGGAAGCCGGACCCATGGCGGCTTCGAATTCGTAATCAAGCCCAGCCTGGCGTGTCAGAGTGCAAGCTTTCAATCCGGCGCCGGTTTGAATCCTGACACCTTCTTTTCCGGTTTCGGAGTAAAGGTAAGCCGCGACGCAGCGAGTACCGTTGCCGGAAATTTCGGCCTCGGAGCCGTCGGCGTTGATGAGACGAATCTCAACGTCTGCTCCTGCAATGGGCGACATCCACTCCACGCCATCCGCGCCGACTCCGTTGTGGCGGTCGCAGATACGGCGGCTGAGATCGAAGATATTGATTTGACCAAGCGAATCGGACTGGCTGATCAGCAGGAAATCGTTTCCGCAGGCACTGGCCTTTACAAAAGGAATAATGCGGCCGTGAGTCACTCCAATTCCACCGGGCCGAGCGATGTCACGCTGCCGAACACAGGCGAACTTTTCAACTCTCGCAGCAGGTCCTTCTGATCGCGTTGGCAGCCCTCAACATCGAATTGCAGTCGAATGTGCGTACCGGTGTCGCCAACCGTTGGGTTCTGCATCATGCGGTGGTCGTGTTCCAGAATGCGGTTTACTTCGTGGCTTACTTCGTCGGCGCCTTGGCCGCTGACTTCGTAAGTATAAAGCAACGTTTTCACGTTGAAAGTCCGCTCGAGGTGGCCGAGGGCGAACAGGGCAAGCAGCACCACGCCGGTGGCAAACAGTGCAGTCATATATAGCCCGCCGCCGATGGCCATGCCGACGGATGCAACCACAAAAATCGTGGATGCGGTGGTGAGTCCGGTGGTCAACCCTCGCGTATGCAGAATGGAACCAGCGCCGATAAAGCCGATGCCGGGAATAATCTGCGCCGCGATGCGGGTGAAGTCCGAAGGTTCCGCGGCTATGGCGCGGGAAAGAATGGTGAACAAGGCGGCGCCGATGCAAATGAACATATTGGTGCGGAGACCGGCGGGGCGGTGCTTGAGTTCGCGCTCCAGTCCGATGACGCCGCCGAGCAAGGCCGCCAGCACGAGGCGCAGCATGGAAGTCATGGCGATACCGGTGGCCATTTCGCTGCGGAGGACTTCGCCCATGTGTTGCCAGTTCATCGCGTTGGACAGTACAGATGGCCGGATTCTATCACCGCCCTTACAGCGCGGATGGGCACGGCATTAACCCGGCTGATTACCGCGCGCGGGCCTGAAAAATTACGGCTGGAGGCTGGCCGGTGGTGTGGATTTCAAGAAGAGCCTTAAGATTTCGATCCCGGGCCGCTTTCCACACCGGATCGCCTTCGAAACCGATGGCGAAGTCGGCATAGGCGGCCGGATCGGCGAGGGCGCGCTCCCACAGACCAGCGGGATCGGTAGGCTGTTTCCAGACGCGATGATTGCCTTCGTTAATGCTCTGGCTCAGATCGACGCCCGCCTGTTCCAGCGCTCCCGAATGCTCGCCGAGGTACATCAGCAGCGTTGCATTTGGAGGCAGCCACTTGAGCCAGTCAGCCAGTTGTTTTTCGAGCACCACCCGGCCGCGCATGTTGACCGAAGCCTCCCGGAAACAGGCCGGGCCGCTGCGCCAGACGAACGTGTAGGACGCCGTTCCGAACAGCAGCGTGCAGATCAGGACGGCAGCGAGGGACCACTCTTGCATCAGTGCTTGAATCCGCTGAATCCTACTCAGCCCACGAACCAGAAAAACGATTCCCAGGGGGATGAAAACGGCAAAAGCGGGAAGAAGTTGCAGCCCGTACCGGACGTTGTACAGGGAAAACGGCCACCACTGGCCGACGAAGATCGGCACTTTGCCGTAGGCAAGCGAGAGCGCATAAAAGGGTAATGGCGACCAAAGCAACAAGGCGAGACGGGCGCGGCTCTCGAGAAGCGTGGAAAGGCTGCCGATAAGGGCGAGCGCCAGCCATAGGCGCCCGAGCCAATTATTGGAAGCGACATTCGATTCGGCGGCCTTCAAAAAGTACGATGCGCCGGCAATCACATTGCCCTGGGCGGGATTCACGGTTCCGGTTTTGATTTCGATAGCTTTGGCTGAATAGGGCCCGTTGGCAAATTCGAGGGGGTTGCGGTAGACGGCGGCGTTGTAAGCCAACCAGAGCGCGGGGGCCGCGAGTGCGAGCAAAATGAACGTGAAGATGGGGGAACCTGGGATTTCGCGGGCGGCCTTCGCCCTTTGCCCCCAAATAGCCGTTACCGCTGCGGTGCCCATCAATGCGAAGGCCAGAAACCATCCGTCATAGCGGGTCAGGCCAGCGGCGAAGAGACACCATCCAGACCAGAATAGGGCCTTTGAATTTCCCTCGCGGAACTCGACGAAAAAAGCAACTGCCCAAATGGCGAGCGCGAGGTAGAGCGACTCGCCCATGGCCGTGGACTGCATGTAAATCAGATTCGGATTGCCCGCATAGAGAAGTGCGGCGAGCCAGGCGAGAGTCTTGGATTGATCGTCTGCCTCGCTGCCCCGGCTCAGCGCGCCGCGCACCAGTCGGAAGATTCCCAGGACTCCGAAAACATAAGCCGCCATCGATGGAATAGAACCGCCCGCTCCGGTTTGCCAGAGGCGCTTGGAGATAATGAAAGGCAGAATCAGCAGATGCTGCAGGGGAAGCCAGACGGTCCCCAGTTGCAGCAGGCCGGGAGTCTTGGAATCGAAGACGCGGCGGGCGATGTTGATGTGCGCCACGGCGTCGCCGTAAAGCGTCACGTCTCCGGCGCGGTTGTAGAACAAGAACGAAAAAACGGAGACAAAAATGGCCAGCCACACCAGCCGCACAGCTTCCATGTGCCGATATTGCTGGGGCGGTTGCGCTTTCATTCGAGGTGCGTAAGTTCGCGGAAGATTTGGAAGCGGGCATCGATTTCTTCGCGTTTAAGGGTTTGCAGACGTTCGGTGCCGAAGCTTTCGACGGCGAATGATCCCATGACGCCGCCATAAAACAGCGCCCGCTTCAGGACTTCGCGATTGATTTCCTCTTGCGAGGCTAAGTAACCCATGAATCCGCCGGCAAACGAATCGCCCGCGCCGGTTGGATCTTTGACTTCATCGATCGGCAGAGTCGGCGCCCGGAAAGGATGGCGTCCGATGCCGAAAGCACCTTCGCGGAAAAAAATCGTAGCGCCGTATTCCCCGTGCTTGATGACCAGCGCCTGCGGACCCATGGCCAGAACCTTTTGCGCGGCGCGCGGCAGGTTGCGTTCATCGGCGAGCATTTTGGTTTCGGTGTCGTTGATCAGCAGTATGTTTACCAGCTTCAAAGTTTCCGCCAGTTCTTTGCGGGCGCCGTTGATCCAGTAATTCATGGTGTCGCATCCGGTCAGACGGACGCCGCTCATCTTACGGCGAACGTTGGCCTGCAACGTGGGCTGAATGTTGGCCAGAAAAAGAAATTCCGTATCTTCGTATTCTTTGGGAATTTGCGGATGGAACTGCTCAAATACATTCAGGTCGGTGAAGTTGGTTTTGGCTTCGTTCAGATTGTCGGCGTAACTTCCGCCCCAGCGGAAGGTCTTGCCTGGGGCGCGCTCAATGCCGCGCGTGTCGATGCCGCGTTTTTTCATGACGTTCTCATGCTCAGGCAAGAAATCCTCGCCTACTACGGCGACCACGCGGACCTGGGTGAAGTAGCTGGCGGCGAGAGAAAAGTATGTGGCGGCGCCGCCAAGGATGCCTTTTACGCTGCCCGAGGGCGATGTAATGTCGTCAAACGCAACCGAACCGACTACCAGAATGCTCATGTTATGAGTTGATCTCCCGTTTGGTAAAAATTCCGCCCGACCGCAACTACTTCACGTATTTTCCGATGATGAGTTTCAGCCTTTTTTTGGTTGCAGCGGGAATTTTCCTGGGATCGGTCAACAGCGCGTGCTGCAAAGCCGACCCGCACTTGCAGGTGCGCTCCCGCGGCATGGCGGCAATCGTCTGACGCACGACCTTGCAGGCATTCTCCGCATTTTTGACCAGCACCGCGACGACTTGGTCGACGGTGACAGAATCGTGGTGCGGATGCCAGCAGTCGTAATCCGTGACCATGGCGACAGTCACGTAGCAGAGTTCGGCCTCGCGCGCGAGTTTGGCTTCCTGAAGATTGGTCATGCCGATCACGTCCATGCCGAAGGAGCGGTAAACGTTCGACTCGGCCTTGGTGGAAAATTGCGGCCCTTCCATACAGATATAAGTGCCGCCACGTTTGCCGGTCACGCCGGCCTTGGAGCAGGCGCTTTCAACGATCCGGGTCAGCTCTCCGCAGACAGGATCGGCAAACGAAACGTGGGCTACCACTCCACCGCCGAAAAAAGTATCGATGCGGTGGCGGGTGCGATCGAAAAACTGGTCGGGGATGACGAAGTCGAGAGGCTTATGTTCTTCCTTCAGCGATCCCACGGCGGAAACGGAAACGATGCGCTCGACGCCCAGCTGTTTGAAGCCGTGAATGTTGGCGCGAAAATTCAACTCCGTGGGAAGCAGGCGATGGCCGCGTCCGTGGCGCGCGAGAAATGCAACCTTGCGGCCTTCCAGTACCCCGCAAACATAGGCGTCGGAAGGCGCACCGAACGGGGTCCTTACACGGACTTCTTTGGTCTTGGTCAGACCGGGCATCGAATATAACCCGCTGCCGCCGATAATGCCGATTTCCGCCTGAGGCACTCACCCTCCAACGCAAAATTGCTTACGGCCAAACGCTTGATTATACAGGAGCGGGGATTGTCGTCTTTGGCGCGGAACTGCGCCAAGAAGCGGTTGAGGGAAGACTTCCAGCGTCGGTCTAGTCGATTCCCAGTTCCTTCGCCAAAGCTTTCCATTTACTGTCGACCAGTTGTTTCGTGGCAGCATCCATGATGATCTCGTCCGGCCAGGGGCGGGTGAAGCCTTCGGTGGGCCATTTGCGCGTGGCGTCGATGCCCATTTTGGAGCCATAGTTCGGCAGGCGGGAGGCGTGGTCGAGTGAGTCGACCGGGCCGAGAGTGAATTGAAGGTCGCGCTCGGGGTCGATGTTGTTCAGCACTTTCAGCGTGACGTCTGCCAGATTTTGCACGTCCACATCTTCATCCACAACGATGACGCATTTCGTAAACATGGCCTGGCCGAGCGACCAGATGGCATTCATGACTTTGCGCGCCTGACCCGGATACGACTTGCGGATGGAAACGATCATCAGATTGTGGAAGACGCCTTCGATCGGAAGATTGATGTCGACCAGTTCCGGGATGGTCAACTTCATAAGCGGCAGAAAAATTCGTTCGACCGCTTTGCCCATGTATGCGTCTTCCATGGGCGGTTTGCCCACGATGGTCGTGGCATAGATCGGGTCTTTGCGATGCGTAATGCAGGTGACGTGGAAGACGGGATATAAATCATCGAGCGAATAGAAGCCGGTGTGGTCGCCGAACGGGCCTTCGCTGCGTAGCTCGTCAAGATTCACATAGCCTTCGAGCACGATTTCGCTGGCCGCGGGGACTTCGAGATCGACGGTTTCGCACTTGACCAGTTCGACCGGCGCTCCGCGGAGAAAGCCGGCGATTAGATATTCTTCGACATCCGGCGGGGCGGGAACGATGGCGGAGAAAGTGACCGCGGGATCGGTGCCGATAGCCACGGCGACTTCCATTTTTCCGGACGGGTTATTGGACAGAGTTTGGCCGCCCGAAGTGCGGGCCATGAGATCGACTGAATTCCTCCGCCGCGAAAAATCCTGCGATCGAGAGGCTTCGGCTGCTGCGTCTCTCAGGGCCTGGCGGTAGTGTTCCGCGCCGATTTTCTGCCGCTGCCAGTGCATGCCCGTCGTGCGCTCGTCAAACACCTGCATGCGGTACATGCCGACGTTTCTTTTGCCCGTGTTCGGATCGCGGCTGACCACGCAGGGCAGAGTGATGAAGCGGCCGGCGTCCTGCGGCCAGCATTGCAGGATGGGGAAGTCGAGCAGGGACAAGTTATCGCGCTTGACGACTTCCTTGCAGGGGCCGGTGGGTACGGTTTTCGGAAAGAACTTGCCCATTTCGGCCAGCATGGGCAGCATTTTGATTTTGTCGAGAATGCCCTGCGGTGATTTCACGTCGAGAAACAATTTGATTCGGTCGGCGATTTCGTCGAGGGAATCCACGCCCAGCGCGAGTTTCATGCGGCTCTCGGAGCCGAATTGATTGATCAGGAGTTGAGAGCCGGGATAGCCCTTGAGGTTTTGGAAGAGAAGCGCCGGCCGTCGAGTTCCGCCCGGCCGGGCAGCCGAGGCGCCAGCCGGGAGATCACTCTTGCTCACCCGGTCGGTAATTTCGGCGATTTCGAGGATGGGATCGGCTTCGGTGCGAATACGGCGGAGATCGCCCGCACGTTCGAGAGTGGCAATCCATTGGCGGAGATCGGAAAAGGGCAAGGGCTTCCCCCAGGAACGAATGATTATAGCCAGTTCTAAGCACGGGCTGCGATCCGTTGCTGCGAATTTGTCCCGGGAGAAGCACGGATGGCGGTGGTCATTTTTCGCCTGGTATAGCTACAAACCCATGTTCCTTCCCCGAGCTATCGGTGTAATTGCCGACGATCATGCCGGCGTCGTTAATGCCTGAAGCGGCTGATCCGTTCGAGCCGGGAAACGCAATTTCCGAGAAATCTCCATTCAAATCTCGCAGGAATCCTTCTGACGGTGCGGTGGGATTGGAGGGGCTCCAGATGCCCACAATTTCTCCCGACTGATTAATGCCGTCACCTGTGGTGGTCATCGCGCCGGGATAGTAAAAGTCGGCCCACTGGCCGCCGCTGTAGAGGAAAGCGCTGATAAATGGCGGGCTGACCTGGCCTGCCAGCTGTCCGGCATCGTTGATTGCATTGATCGAAGTCGAAGTGCTGTTCGGATAATCGACGGTGCGGAATCCGCCCTGAGATGTCCACAGATAGCCTCCGTCGGAGTTCGCTGTCGAGTAGGTGCCTGCGACCACCCCTGAATCGTTAATCGCGTTGGCGCTGGTGAAGGTGGTCCCGGGCATAGTCAGCACCTCGAAGGTCTTGTTCCTCATGATGAAGCCTTCGGTGGTTGAGGAGGACGGATCGAAAGATCCGACGATAACGCCGCGATTATTGATACCGCGAGCGGTGGTCAAAGTGGCATGGGGAGCATTGATTGTGGCAAAAGTTCCATTCAGATAGGAAAAACCGTGGGTCAAATTGTCGCTGTCGATGAAGTAACCGACGATTTCGCCAGAATTGTTTATGGCGCTGGGATAGGTTTGCAGGGCGCCGGGATAGTCGAAGGTGTTGTAGTTGTATGAGGCTTGGCTGAAGCCAAACGTGACCGCGGAGCAGAACAGGGCGAGGACAAAAAGCTTGTGCATGGATCCTCCAGCAGACCAAACCGCGTGCGGATAGATGGCGCCTCGGGGGCGAAGGTTGGCGGCGGCGAACGCGGGGAAAACCTTAGAGCCGTGCTTTTTTCCTGCATTTTCGAAAGGAATTCAGTTCAACACCCCGCAGAGCATCGCGGCAGTTGATGCGGCTGCCGCATTCCTGCCATAATGATTTCGCTCTGGCCGATTTGCGCCACTGGACTTCTGGTCCCGTGCGACGGCCTACATGGATTTTCTGGCAAGAGTATTCTCGCCCACGGGCAACCGGCGGCTGAACGAGCTGGTTGGGTTCCTGTTGTGCGTCTCCGCGCTCCTCCTGTTCCTCGCAGTCGCTTCGTACTCGCCGCTGGATCCTTCGCTGAATAGTGCTTCGGTGCTGACCGGCACGCACGCGGCGAGAAACTGGATTGGCGTAGTCGGGGCGTTCGTCGCCGATATCGCCCTTCAATTCTTCGGCTTAACCGCCTTTCTATTACCAGTTTTCCCAGCCATGCTGGGGATTCGCTGGTTCTCCTCGCGAAAAATTCAATCGCCCATTGCGAAGAGCCTGGGCGGCGCCTGGCTGGCCATGTTCGTTCCCGCTCAGCTCGCGCTATTGCCCGGCCGTTTGCGCTGGAAGGGTGTGATCCCCATTGAAGGGTTGCTGGGCCGTGTCGTGGGCGATTTCCTTATCCACTACCTGAACGTTGCCGGCGCGTACATTGTGTGCGCGACGGTGCTGGCGGTCGCGCTTTATTTATCGACGGCGTTTTCGTTTTCGTCGATCAGGCTCTGGGCGCCGACGCGCTTTGCTTTTGCCACGGCCTTGTGGAACCGCTACCAGGATTGGCGTGAGGAACGTGCCCGAAAGCGGCAACAGAGGGAACTGGAGAAGCGGCGCGTTTCCAAGCCGGTGGTGAAGACGCAGTTGATCGCGTCACGGCCGGCGGAGACGGTGCGGTCGGCGGAGCCCCGGCGTACCGGGATCGAACGGATGATGGAAGACGAGACGCGAGCCACCGGTGGGGTTCTGCATGACCCGGAGCTTGCGGGAGCGAGCCGGGATGGTTCGGCCGCAATGAAGGAAACGGGTTCCGCGGCTGCTTCGGCGCTCAGCATCCCTGAGCCGGAAGTCACCGATCGCGCAGACGGCGGGCACAGAGCCAAAACCACCATGCCGCGCATTGCCGGCGGGTACAAGTTGCCTTCCAGTTCGCTGCTGCAAAGGCCGGACGGTCAACAGGTGGTCGACGCGGACGAGCTCAAATTGCTGGCGCAGGTATTGGTGGAGAAGTATGCCGAGTTTGACGTGCACGGGCAGATTACGCAAATCAATCCCGGCCCGGTGGTCACTACTTTCGAGTTCAAGCCTGACGCGGGTATCAAGTACAGCCGCATCACCAACCTCACCGACGATCTTTGCCTCGCGCTGAAAGCCGAGAGCATTCTGATTGAGCGCATGGCGGGGAAATCGACGGTCGGCATTCAAGTGCCCAACAGGGAGCGCGAGATTATCTGGCTGCGGGAAAACATTGAGTCGCAGGAGTTCATGGGCCACAAGTCGAAACTCACCATGGCCCTGGGCAAAGACATCAACGGGCGCATTCAGGTTGCCGATCTGGCCGGCATGCCGCACCTGCTGATCGCCGGATCGACGGGCGCGGGCAAATCGGTGGCGATCAACGCGTTCATCATGTCGATTCTGTACAAGGCCACGCCCGATCAGGTGCGGCTTATTTTAGTCGACCCCAAGCGGCTGGAGCTGGGCAACTATGAAGGCGTGCCCCATCTTTACACGCCCATCATTACCGAGCCCAAGCTGGCTGCCAATGCCTTGCGCAACGCCGTGCGCGAGATGGAACGCCGTTTGAAACTGCTGGCGGCGAAGGGCGTGCGCAATATCGACCAATACAACCGGCTATTCGAGAACGGCGGAACGCCCAGCCTGTTCGAGGAGGAATCGGACGATAAACCGATTCCTTATATCGTGATCATCATCGACGAACTCGCCGATCTGATGATGCTGGATTCCTCGAACGTGGAAGAGTCAATTACTCGCCTGGCGCAGATGGCCCGGGCAGTCGGAATTCATCTGGTGCTGGCCACGCAGCGACCGTCCGTGGACGTGATTACCGGTTTAATCAAAGCCAATTTTCCGGCGCGTATTTCGTTCCGCGTGGCCACAAAAGTGGATTCGCGCACGATTCTCGATTCGAACGGCGCCGAGGCGCTATTGGGCAAAGGCGACATGCTTTATTTGCCTTCGGGATCGGCGCGGGTGCATCGTCTGCATGCGCCGCTGGTCACGGAAAAAGAGATTGCCGCGGTCGTCGAATTCTGGAAGGCGCAGGGCGCGGCGGAATACCAGCAGCAGTTTTTGGAAGCGCCTGAAGAAGAGCGGGAGAAAGGCGCACGCGGTGGCGAAGCGGGCGTGGCCGAAGGCTCGGGTGAGAGCGGCGAAAATGATCCCCTTTATCAGGACGCGGTCAGGCTGGTGGTGGAATTCGGCAAAGCCTCGACCTCGCTTTTGCAGCGCCGCCTGCGGATAGGCTATGGCCGGGCCGCGCATCTGATCGATTTGATGGAGCAGGATGGAATTGTGGGCGCTGCCGACGGCCCCAAGCCGCGCGAAGTGCTCAAGCGACCGGACTGGATTTCGGAGATTGAAGAGTCGATGCGCTGAGCGCCTGGGTGTTCTCCCGATCGATACCTTTCTTTTCAAGTCTTCGTCAAAGGCAGCACCCAAGGACTTAATCCTTTTGTAATCAAGACGCTGCGTTGTGTGTAACCTTTCGTTAACAGCCTTCCTCTAGAATAGAAATGGCTGGTTCTTCCCGGCACAGGACATGGGTTCCGAAAACACAAAAAAGCGGCGCGAGCTGATAGCCTCGGTTATCGAGAGGAAAATACGTGTGCGCGCCCGCGAGCTTTACGATGCCCGAGCCGAAGAGGCCTCCACGGCGCTCGAGGATTGGGTGCGGGCAGAATCAGAGATTTTGAGTGGAAACGTTCTGGCTGGGGCCTATCGCAAGGAACGCGGCAACTTCGACGCCTCGCAACTGTAGCCTGGGTGTACGCCCCCGGCTTCACTTTTTGTACCCTTCCGATTCGGTTTCGTTTACTTTTCTAGGCTCCAGGCGCTCCAGGCGAGCATAAAGGGTCAAGACGGGGTCTCCCGAATTCAGGAACGCTTGAATGACTTCCTTGCGGTCGTCCCCGCCTTTTCTTCCCGAAAGCCAATCGTCGGCCGGCAAAATCCACTCTAAGCGCGTCGGCAGCTGGCTGGAGTATTGCTGCAGGAAGCCGACGAAGCTGTTGATGATCTGTGAGCGCTGGGCGGCCGGCGCCAAGTCGAGTGCGCCATCGTAGAGAATGCTCTTTTCGTGAAAAACATCGGCGACCGGCTCATCTTGCGGCTGCCAGGAGTCGATTTCTGCGAGGAAGTCGGTAACCTGCGCTGAAACTGGCGCCCGCTTTTCGGAGTCGTTCCCGCTTTCACTTGTTTCATCACCGCCCGAGCGGAGCGCCCGCAATTCGGCCATGAGCTTCTTGGCTTGCTGAGTTTGCCAGTAGGGCGTGGATTGCGGCGGGGCGACGATCCGGGCGCTTTTCAGCTCCTCCGCGGAAACAGGCGCGATCTGGAGGGCCAGCAATTCGGCGCGGAATTGCTGATTAAAACCTCTTATCGCCGGAGGTAATCCGTCCTGATCGCTCTGAGGCCGCGCGGAAGCGCAACGCACATCGCTGAAATTCGTAACCAGATACTGTCGGTAGGCCCGCAACAGCCCGGATCCGGAAAGCTGCTTTTCATCTAAAGCGCCGATCAAATCGGCGATCGCGGCGGTCGCCCTGGCGCCGCCGGGGCCGGTAACCGCGTTGGCGAACGAACGCTCGTCTCCGTGCAGTTGGGCAAGCGACCCCGCGAACGTATTGGCCAGCTGCGCCAGGTCGGGCGGAGACAAGCGCAATGCCACCAAAAGTGCAGCCGCTGGTTTTAGTTGCGCGTGGGACTGGAAGGAGCTGACAAAAGGAGAAAGAAAAACGACGGTTCGGTTTTTGTCCTTTCCGGCGGGCGTTGCGACGACGGTTTTTCCCAGCGCTTCATAATAAAGATCGACATCGTAGCTTAGCCGCTCCTCGCAACTCACCGGCGCGAGAGCGGGGAACTGAATCTGATCGAACAACTGCCGGGCTTTGGCCGCGTTCAAGGGCGCGAGATCGGCGACCGCGCGCGATTGCAGCGAAAGCCGGTCGATGTTCATGCGGTAGGCGCGGGCGAGAAGGGCAGAGTGGGCATCGAAGACGCCGAGTCCTGCGGCGCGCTTCACCGGCTGTTCCGCGCCGGCCGCGAGGTTGAAAGCTTTCGTAAGCAGGTCGATTTTTGCAGAGGGGCCGGCCAACTTATTCGACTCGGCGAGCCGAATTAGAATATCTGCGCCAAACTCCGGCGGCGCGTTGGCCGCGCCGTCGATGATGCTCTGAATCTCAGGATTGATTTTGTTCGGGGCTTTTTGCGCTGTCGGCGCCGGTTGGGCAGATTGCGCTTGAGGCGGCGCGCTCTGCGCGCCCGCAAATTGGGCCGCGGCCAGCAACACTGCGCCTACCAAAAAGCGTGGCAGGCGCATTCGAGTCGGCGTGGCCACAACTATTTCACTGCGGCCTTCCGGTTGAGCGGGGCCTTTTTGCCTTTCTTAATGGCGGCGCTGGGCTTTTTATCCAGGCGTTCGAATACCGCGGCCACGATCATGGGCAGTCCGACCGTCGCGTCGACAAAGACTTCTCCGAATTTCCCGCCTTCGGCCGGAGGGACAAATTTTCCCCACGACACCGCTTCGCTGTATGGGCTGCCCGACAAGCCGCCCCAGTAAACCGGCTCGGGGCAGATGCGCAAGCCATAGTGATAACGCTTTAGCGGAACGTTTTCTCCCAGCCGCCGGTGGCGCAATTCGCAGAAAGGGCCAAACTGCTGCGACCAGTTGCGCGGCACGCCGCCGCCGATGGTGATAATGCCCAGTTTTTTCTGGCGAAGCAGCGTGGCGGCAAAGTGCTCCAGGTCTTCAAAAGGATCAAAACGAATTTTGTGCCGGCCGGTGGATTCGCGAAAACGGTTGTTCAAAGCGACGTCCAGCCCCAGTTCCGAATCGGTGAAAGCAGGCACGAAAACCGGCACTCCGTTTTCGTGAGCGGATTTCAAAATTCCGCGCTGCTCGCGGCTGTGCTTCGCGAGATACGCTCCGATGGTGTGATTTAACTTGTACGAGCACATGGTCTCGTTGTGGTCCCAGCCTTCGAGCACCGCCGACATGACTTCTTCCACGTCATCGAGGTTCTGCTCGGGTTCCAGCGTGTCATAAACGCGGTTGTAACCCTGCTCGTACAATTCTTCGTCGCTCACTTCAGGGTTGGCCCGGAAGTGGGCCCGGCCGGTGGCTTCGACCAGTCCATGGGCCATCAAAGCTCCCGTAGAAACCACGGCATTCACGATTCCGCGGTCAATCAGATCGGTGACGATCAGCCCCTGCTTGGCCACAGTCATCGCGCCGGAAAGCGTGAGCACCACGAAACATTCTTCGTCGCGGGCCATCGCTTCCAGCACGTCGGCGGCTTCGCCCAGCTGCCGGCCGGTGAAGGCGGTTTTCGCCATGGCGCGCACCAAATCGTCGATCGACTTCACCTTGTTCAAGTCGAGCGGTTCCAACGGAACCAGCCGGTCTTCAATCGGATTGTGGAGCCTGCGGTCGATTCCTTCACCGGCGTGGCCGTTCGCCCCCGGTGCGCGGTGGTCCTGTTTTGAATGCGAGCCATGATTGCCGTGTTTCACCATTTGCCTCCAACTGCTTCACAAATCCTGAAAAAAATACGCTTCAATACTTTACAGGAAGGCCGCGTTACACTGCCATCATGCCGGGTAAGCGCAAGTTTGATGAGCAACTCGCCGCGCTGGACGCGCTGCGGCATGAGGAAACGGAAGCCCGGGTCGAACCGCTGCGCCGCGCGTTGGCCCAGCGGAACAATTTGATAGTTGCGAAAGCGGCGGGTTTGGTTGTGGAGTCGAAACTCAGGCCGCTCATTCCCGAATTGCTGGCCGCTTTCGAGCGCTTTTTCGAAGATCCGGTTAAGAACGATCCGCAATGCTGGGCCAAGAATGCCATCAGCCGGGTGCTGGCGGAGTTTGAATATCAGGACGCGGAAGTTTTTCTGCGCGGGATGAAGCATGTACAACTCGAGCCGGTGTGGGGAGGAAGTTCGGATTCGGCTGGGCCGCTGCGCTCGACGTGCGTTCTGGCGCTGGTTCAGTGCCGGGATGTAAATGAACAGCGCCTGCTCAATCACCTTGTCGATATGTTGGGCGACAAAGAGAAGAGCGTGCGCGTGGATGTTCTTCGGGCGATTGAACAGGTGGGATCGAACTCCGCCGCCCTTCTCCTGCGGATGCGCGCTGTTCTTGGGTCCGAGGATGCGGAAGTGCTGGGCGCGTGCTACAGCGGCATTTTGCGGATCGAAGGGCCGAAAGCGATTCCTTGGATCAGCCAGTTTCTCGATTCCGGCGACGACGCCGCTGGAGAAGCGGCGCTGGCCATTTCGGGCACTCATATGCCGGAAGCGTTCGAGGTTCTTCGAGCGCGTGTGGAAGATGCTTCGGATCCATGGTTTCGTTCAGTATTGCTTTCGGCCATCGCGCTCACGCGCCAGGATGCGGCGACGGAATATTTATTCAAACAGGTGGAACGGGAATCGCGGCTTGCCGAAGCTGCGGTTGAAGCGATCCTGCGCTCGGCGCCATCTAAAGAGGTGATTGAACGGCTGAAGAAGTTGACGGAAAGCAATCCAATGCTGGCAAGAGCTTTTGCGGCGAACCGGCCTTCCCGTTAACAGGGCTTGGGCTGTAACTGCTGTTATATTGTTCCCCGGAGAAAACGAGCTTGACTCCTGAAAAATTTCGTGTAGCGCTGGTGCAGATGTCGTGCGGTCCGGAGCCTGAACAAAACCTGGCCAAAGCGCTTGACCGCGTGGCCGAAGCGGCAGGGCGCGGGGCGAAAGTGGTCTGCCTGCCGGAACTGTTTCAGACGCAATACTTTTGCCAGCGCGAGGATCATACGCTTTTTGATCTGGCTGAACCGATCCCGGGACCGGGCAGCGAAAGGCTCGCGGCGGCCGCGCGCCAGAACCACGTGGTGCTGATTGCGTCGCTTTTTGAAAAGCGCGCGCCGGGCGTTTACCACAATACGGCGGCCGTTTTCGACGCAGATGGTTCCCTTCGCGGTCTTTACCGCAAGATGCACATTCCGGACGATCCCCTCTATTACGAAAAGTTCTATTTCACTCCGGGCGATCTTGGATTTCGCGCACTTGACACCAGCGCCGGGCGGCTGGGCACGCTTGTCTGCTGGGACCAGTGGTTCCCCGAGGGCGCGCGGCTGACCGCGCTGCAAGGCGCAAGTGCGTTGTTTTATCCAACCGCGATCGGATGGCATCCCGCGGAAAAGGCTGAATTCGGCGTGGCCCAGCACGATGCGTGGCGTACGATTCAGCGCGCTCACGCGATTGCGAATGGCGTCTACGTGGCTGTGGTGAATCGTGTCGGCTTCGAAACTGGCAACGTGCGCGGGAAATCCGCCCCCGGACAGGGCCTGGAGTTCTGGGGCGGCTCATTCTTTTGCGATCCTTTCGGTCGCGTGCTGGCGGAAGCGTCGCATGATCGCGAGGAGATTCTGGTGGGCGACGTGGATCTGAAGGTGCTGGAAGATACCCGCCGCAACTGGCCTTTTCTGCGCGACAGGAGAATCGACGTGTACGCGCCCATTGCGAATCGCATGCTGGAGCCGCAGTAAATCCAACCGTGAAGAAAACGCCAGAAAGTTCAGCAGAGAATCGCGCCGGCGAATACCGCATGCCCGCCGAATGGGAACCGCACGCGGCCACGTGGCTGGCGTGGCCGCATAATCACGGCGACTGGCCGGGAAAGT
>DATLKM010000366.1:0-4249 GCA_035538435.1 Binatia bacterium | reverse complement strand
AACCACCGGGCACCGCGCCCAATGTCCGGCGGCCACTTCCACCAGAGGCGGCATCGACACCGCACACCGCGGAATGCGAAATGCGCACCGCGGCTCGAACGCGCAGCCGGGCGGCATGGCGTGCAGCGGAGGAACGGCGCCCTCGATGGTCCCCAGGGGATGCCCGCGTTCGGTCTTCAGCGTTGGCACAGCCTGCAAAAGCCCGCGCGTGTAGGGGTGCGCCGGCGCCCGGAAGATATCGCGCTTGCCGCCGAGTTCCACCAGGTTTCCCGCGTACATGACCGCGACCCGATCGGCCACCTGAGAAACTACCGCAAGATCATGCGAAATGAAAAGCATGGCCAAGCCAAATTTATTTCGCAGATCGGAGAGCAAGCGCAGAATTTGCGCCTGAATGGTTACGTCGAGGGCGGTCGTGGGCTCGTCCGCAATCAGCAATTGCGGGCGATTTACCAGCGCCATCGCAATCATGATGCGCTGCCGCATCCCGCCGGAAAGCTGGTGGGGAAAATCCCGCGCGCGCCGCGCCGGCTCAGGAATGGCGACATCATTCATGGCGTCAACCGCGCGCTGCCACGCCTGTTTTTTCGACACTCGATGGTGGGCGCGCACTGCTTCGGCGATCTGATTTCCGACCCGCATCACCGGATTCAACGCGGTCATCGGTTCCTGAAAAATCATAGCCAGGCGCGACCCGCGTAACTGGCGCATAGAGTCGTCCGGCAATGCCATCAAGTTCTGCGCGGACCCGTTGTCGCCGAAGAGTACTTCGCCCGATATTCGGGCCTGTGGCGGCAAGAGACGCATGATGGCAAGGGAGGTAATCGATTTGCCGGAGCCGGATTCGCCAACCAGTCCAAGCACTTCGCCGGGAGCGATGGAAAAGTCGAGATCGCGAACCGCGGGCAGATCCGGCCCAGAGGCCGGAGAACCCGCGCCTCGGCTCACGGGAAAGCTAATGTTCAGCCCGCGGATAGTGAGCAGTGGTGGCACCGATTCATGGTAGCAGCCGCGCCTGTTCCGAACTACGACGGCAACGCCCTCTCATCTGTCAGCTTCAGGCGCACGCTTTTTTCGGGCCGAAGGCCCCATGGACTCGCCGCCGGTGTGGGCGCTGCCGGGCGGTATCGTTGACGAAGAACAATCTGCGGCCGCGGCGCTCACTGCCCCAGAATCAGCGGCAGCCCATTTTTATTGTTCCCAATCACCACCACTTTTGAGTTCGCGCTCTTGGCCAAATTCTCCGTCGCCTCAATGCCTTTCCATTCCAGCAGCGAGGGCGTAATGCCCTGGGCGACAATCTGCTGAAAGTCGCGCACACCCGCGGCTTCAATGCGCTTGCGCTGCGCTTCCTGCGTTTCCTTCTGCAGGCGGAAGTTCATGGCCAGCGCTTCCTGTTCCGCCTGTTGCTTGGCTTCGATTGAGGCTTTGAGCGTGGCCGGCAGTTGAATGTCACGCAGCAGCACATTTTCCACGCTTAACCCGCGCTGGCTGAGTTGGATGTTGACCTGTTCGAAAATCTGTTTGGCCACCATCTCGCGCTCGCCGGTATACAAGGCATTTGCCGTGTGCGAGGCGGTCGACTCCCTGATCGCCGATCGCAGCGTCGGTTCGACCACCACATTTTCATAATCCCCGCCGATTTTCTGGAACACTTCCGCGGCGTGATCGGGGTTGAGGTGATAGATGAGCGACGTGTCCAGGCTCATCATCAGCCCTTCGCTCGAGGGAACATTCGCCGACTCCTTCACGGTTTGCGTTTGAATCGACATTTCGTTGTTGGTCTTGAGCGGGTTGATGAAGTGGATGCCTTCGCCGAGGGTCTCGCCCGTCACTTTCCCAAATAATGTCAGCACGCCGACATGCCCGGTGCCGACGCGCGTCACACAGTTGAACAGCAGAATGACCAGCACGAATGCCGCCAGGCCAATGCCGATCAGGCGAAGCAATCCGCCTCCGTGTCCGCCCCCGTCAATCACTTTGCCCCGCGCCGGATCGAAAATCGTCATCGTAGGTTTCTCCTTGCAAAAATTCTAGGGCGCAAGAGCAGGTTGCCATAAGTGACTCTTGAGGAGCGGGTTCTGGCCGTAGAGCGGCGGCTTCATGCCGAGGCCCCGCAGATGGCGGCTCAGCCGGATGGCGTTCTTGCGAAGCCCCGCGTTTCCCCGGTGGGGCGCGGAATCTTACCGCTGGCGCTCTGCAGGATGTGCGATCCGGCAGCAAGTCCCTGCCACTATCTGAATCTTGCCTCCCATGCTTCGCATCTTCTAAAGTGAGATATGAGCAAGATTCACATTCCTACGCCCCTTCGCCAGTATGTCGGCAAGCAATCCGCAGTTGAGGTGCAGGGCTCGACCGTGGCCGAAGCGATGGACTCGCTGGTCGCGCAACATCCCGACCTGCGGCGCCATCTCTATACCGAAGAAGGCAAGCTGCGCGCCTTCGTCAATCTTTATGTAAACGACGAAGACATCCGCTATCTTCAGAAAGAAGCGACCGCGCTCAACGAAGGTGATAACATTTCCATTGTGCCCTCCATCGCCGGAGGGAAAGAGTAGTTCGTCGCTCATCCCGAGCGTGACCGTTTTGCTGGCGAAGCAAGGGATCTTGTCGTAACTAAGTTTTGGGACGAGAAATTTGAATTCGATCACCTCAACCCGCTGTTGTCCGCGCCCCGCCTGTTGTTGCTAGCGCCTTTCCGCCGCGCACAAAATTTCACCTGAGGACATCATGGCCACCATCACCGAAATTCCAGCGACATTGAATAAAGACGAAATCCTGCGCTACTCGCGGCATCTGATCATGCCCGAGGTGGGCATGGAGGGTCAGCAGAAGCTGAAGGCGGCGCGCGTGCTCTGCATCGGTACCGGCGGCCTGGGATCGCCGCTGGCGCTGTATCTGGGCGCTGCGGGCGTGGGCACGCTGGGCCTGGTCGATTTCGACGTGGTCGATTACACGAACTTGCAGCGGCAGATCATCCACTCGACGGCCGATGTCGGCCGCAAGAAACTCGATTCCGCCGCCGACAAGCTGACGGCGATTAATCCCTTCATCAATCTGCGCACCTTCGACACCCGGCTGAGCAGCGAAAATGCGCTGGATATTTTCGCCGACTTCGACATCATTGCCGACGGCACCGACAATTTCCCCACGCGCTATCTGGTCAACGATGCCTGCGTGCTTACCGGCAAGCCCAACGTCTATGGATCAATCTTCCGCTTCGAGGGCCAGGCCAGCGTGTTTGCCACGGAAGATGGTCCCTGCTATCGCTGTCTCTATCCGGAGCCACCACCGCCAGGGCTGGTGCCTTCCTGCGCGGAAGGCGGCGTGCTCGGCATTCTGCCCGGCCTGGTCGGCGTGATGCAGGCCACGGAAGTAATCAAGTTAATTTTGGGCGTGGGTGAGCCGCTCATCGGCCGGTTGCTGTTGATCGATGCTCTGGGCATGAAATTCCGCGAACTTAAGCTGCGCAAAAATCCCGATTGCCCCGCCTGCGGCGCGCATCCCACCGTGACAAAGCTGATAGACTACAACGAGTTTTGCGGCATTCGCGGGGAGGAAAAACCGGTGTCGAATGGAGTTCCCGAAATTCAGGTGGAAGAACTCAAGCGTCGTCTGGACGCGAAAGAGGATCTCTTTGTTCTCGACGTGCGCGAGCCGCACGAATATCAAATCTGCAACCTCGGCGGATATCTCATTCCGCTGAACGATCTGCCCAAGCGGGTGAACGAACTGGACTCCAGCCGTGAAATCGTGGTGCACTGCAAGATGGGCGGCCGCAGCGCCAAAGCTGTCGCTTTCCTTCAGCAGTCTGGCTTCAGCAAAGTGCACAATCTGGCCGGTGGAATCACCGCCTGGTCCGAGCGCGTGGACCCCAAGGTGCCGAAGTACTAAGGCTTTCTGAGGATGGCGGGCCTCCCATCGAGGCGATCTGAGTCGCTTCGTATCAGGGCATGGCTTCAGCCATGCCGAAAGAATCCGCGACAAAACCGGGCTTTAGCCCCGTCGCGTCATTGGGCCCGCCTGAACGATACGAATCGCTCCTGCAAGGACGCATCAGAGCACTACCCGTGCGGACGCTCAATACCTACGGTTTCGTATCAGGGCATGGCTTCAGCCATGCCGAAAGAATCCGCAATGAAACGGGGCTTTAGCCCCGTCGCGTCATTCGGCCCGCCTGAACGATACGAATCGCTCCTGCAAGGACGCATCAGAGCACTACCCGTGCGGACGCTCAATACCTACAGTT
>DATLKM010000365.1:0-2550 GCA_035538435.1 Binatia bacterium | reverse complement strand
AATCAACGAGAACTTCCAGACCACGTTCAAAAAACTCTTCGGCGGCGGCCAGGCCTTCATGAAATTGACTGACGAAGAAAACTCCGCCGAAAGCGGCATCGATGTCGTCGCGTCTCCTCCCGGCAAGCGCCTGCAAAGCGTGCTGCTGCTCTCGGGTGGCGAAAAGGCGCTCACCGCGCTCGCCCTGCTGGTCGGCATCTTTCAATTCACGCCCAGCCCCTTCTGCATTCTCGACGAAGTCGACGCCCCGCTCGACGAAGCCAACATCGGCCGCTTCACCGAACTGGTAAAAGAGATGAGCATCCAGACCCAGTTCGTGCTCATCACGCACAGCAAAAAGACGATGAGCATCGCTCCCGTACTCTACGGCGTAACCATGCAGGAGCCCGGCGTATCGAAGTTAGTCTCCGTGCGGTTCACCGCGTAACGCGCACAGGAAAGTGTCCATGCAGCAGGAACTAACGCCCCCGTTTCGAACGGAGCAAAATCTTGCCTTGACGCGCAATTTTGACCTGCAATTCTGTCCCGCAATTCTGCCGGGTGACTCTGAAGACTCGAGAAAACCTCGTTTCCAAAAATCGAGCGATCATCTCCTCTAAGGTTTCATACCTATAACGATTTTCCCCGCTCATGTCGAAATTTCACGAATTCCTCCCCTAAGGTCTTTTCCGCCGCGCTCGACAAATTCTGAGATCTAAACCAGTTCCACGACTTCCTCAGGCAATGGCAGACGCATTGCTTTCATATCTGCGCGGCCCGGGTGGGCCGCATTCGCAACTTAGGAGGGTTATTCAACCATGAAATGCAAGACTCTAGTGCTGCACTCAGGTCTCGCGTTGCTAACGTCTGCTGCCATCCTCGCGGCTCCATCACGCGTGTTCTCCCAGGATGCGTCCTCACAGAACATGCCGTCCGCCGATCGAGACAACGATGTCACCCGCCAGGAACTGGCGAACTTCGACCACTTCCTCGATCAGCATCCCGAGATCGCGGAACAACTGAAGAAGAATCCCGCGTTGGTTGACGACAAGCAATTCGTGAACAGCCACGAAGCTTTGAAGAGCTTTCTGGCCGACCACCCCGGAGTGCGCGAGGAGTACAAAGAGCACCCCTACGCGTTCATGAAAGACGAACAGCGCTATGACCGCCGCGAAGACCAGGGCCGCACGGATGTGACCCGGCAGGAACTGGCGAACTTCGATCACTTCCTCGATCAGCACCCGGAGATCGCGGAGCAACTGAAGAAGAATCCCGCGCTGGTCGATGACCCGAAGTTCGTGAACAGCCACGAAGCCTTAAAGAGCTTTCTGGCTGACCACCCTGGAGTGCGCGAAGAGTACAAAGAGCACCCCTATGCGTTCATGAAAGACGAACAGCGCTATGATCGCCGCGAAGACCAGGGCCGCACGGATGTGACCCGGCAGGAACTGGCGAACTTCGACCACTTCCTCGATCAGCATCCGGAGATCGCCGAACAACTGAAGAAGAATCCCGCGCTGGTCGATGACCCGAAGTTTGTGAACAGCCACGAAGCCTTAAAGAGCTTTCTGGCCGATCACCCCGGAGTGCGTCAGGAATACGAACAGCACCCCTACGCGTTCATGCGCGATGAAAATCGCTATGACCGCCATGAAAACGGCATGGGTGGCAACGACGCAGCCCGCGGAGAAGTAGCCAGCTTCGGCGGCTTCTTGCAGAACCACGACAAGGTCGCCGGTGACCTTTCGCGCAACCCATCGCTGGCCAACAACCAGGAATATCTCGAAAACCATCCTGAGTTGAAGTCCTATCTGCAACAGCACCCGCAGGCGAATCAGCAGTTGAGCCAGAATCCGCAGGAATTTATCGCCTCGGCTCAGCAGGTGAAACCCGCCACGGGCACGCAGAAGATGGCAACCGATCCGAAGATGAAATAGCACGGCAACCCCGCCGGGCGGAGCCCGAGTGGCTCCGCCAGGCGAGTGTTACAAAACCGAACCCGGGGAAAGAGTAGCCGCCGATTTTGCGCGGGATCAACCAAGAGGATTTATCGGTGAAATTCGTGGTCAACAGAAACTAAAAGGGGCTGGGGTTTGAGGAGACTTTTATGAACTACAGGATGCCGCTCGTTGCTGCGCTGGCGTTGTTGATGTCGACGCCCTTGTTTGCAGGTGACAAGAAAAAACACTCCGATCGCGCCATGATCGAAAGAATGGAGGCCGTTCCCTGTGGCGCGAAAGAAAAAGGCTTGACCGGACTGGGCAGCGTCTGGGCTTCGGTGGGCATCACCAGCATCAATTCCGATGAAAAACTGTGTCCGCAATACATGTTGAAGACCGACGACATGGAATACCACGTGCGCCCGCTCGATCACAAACATCCCGTCATTCTTCCCGTCGGCAAGGAAGGCGAATTCAAAGTCAACAAAGACAAGCTCGACATGCGCATTCCCGACGGCGACCGGAAAATGCGCCACTATCAGGTAGTCGCGATGAAGCCGATCGATCACGCTGACGCGGCCTCGTATCAGGGATCGAAATATTCCCCTCCGCCGGACTCCGCCGCCAAAGC
>DATLKM010000364.1:0-10072 GCA_035538435.1 Binatia bacterium | reverse complement strand
TGCTTCGGCGGCAGCGAAAGTGTAGTATGCGCTCGGCTGATTCTCTTGGGGCGACAAGAGGCCGGAGTGCCGCATCACTCCGGCTTCTTCCCTTCATGCGGGAAGGGATAGGGTTTTGAGCTACAAAGCGCAGCAGTGGGTATTAGAGCAAGATGATGTAAACGGCGTGGACAAATGGGTTTTGTTCATGCTGGCCTACCGAGATAACCACGAACCACCGCACGGATGCTTCCCTTCCATTTCTAGGCTTGCCGCGGATTGCGGATTCTCCGATCGCACAATTCAGCGCTCGATCGATCGATTGCAAAAATCCGGGAAGATCACGATAGCGCGCCGAACTGATCCGCGAGGCGACAATAATTCGAATTACTATACGATCCCCGCGGCCTATAACGGGATGTCTCACAGTCACCGGGGGGTGACACACAGTCACCATGGGGGTGTCAGAGACGGCAAAAGGGGGGTGTCACAGAGTCACCCTAACCTAAAGAGAACCGAAATAGAACCAATCGATGCACTTTCCCGCAAATTCCGTTACGACTCGGAAAACATCATTCGTTGCATAGATTGCGGCCGGATGGTCTCCGAATCCCGCGCAGCACTGAAGCAGCACTCTTATGTCTGCCGGAAAGCGAAGAGCGCATGAGCGACGATAAACATCGGATCATGCGACTCATCGGCGAGATCGCCAGGGCGAAGACTATGCCTTGCATAATCACGCCAGACGATCTAGAACTTGCGAAACGCAGAGATCTTCAAAAGAAGAGACTCGAACAGGTTTTGAATGGCAAGCAAAAAGAAACCGCGTGAAGTCGATATCTTGATGCTGGCCGCGCTCCGCGAGCTGCAGATCGGCGAAGTATTCCACGAGCTTCGCGTTAATGAATCTCGGCGATGGAAGTTCGATTTCGCGATCCCGGAAATGATGCTCGCCGTCGAGATCGAAGGCGGGATCTCAAAGTTTGCCCGGTTTCATCCGGAATGGAAAACGATGCGGCATCAGACCGGCAAGGGCGCCGCGGATGATTGCGAGAAGTATGCCACCGCAGTTGCGAATGGCTGGACACTCTTTCGCTTTACAACTGAGATGGTCAGAAACGGATCTGCGGCACAATTTCTTCATAAATGGAACAAGAATAGGCTTGAACATTCATGGTCAGTTGTGGAAGGAGAATAAAAAAATGAAATGGCCGGCGACGTCTGATCAGCTGAAAGCAGCGGGATACGAGTACGATAACGACTCAATTTGCCGCGGGTGCAAAGAATCGATCGAATGGTGGATCACGCCGCGCGGCGCGAAGATGCCGATCTCCGTGAAAGAGACCGCGACGATCAAACACGCGAGCGCGGATCTTCGAGAGCCGCACTTCTCTACCTGCCCGAATGCTGAGGATTTCCGGAAATGAAAAAACCGTTGACTCCAATTAGCGATTTCGAGCGAGCGGAAGCAACGAAACCATGCCTACAATGTGGCGGACCAACGCGAATTTGGCGCAGAAAGAAGATCAGGTTTTGTTCGCCGCGATGCTTCTATTCATGGCGCACTGCGAATCGCAGGATAAACTCTTGCGCAATTTGCGGGAAAAGTTTTTCAGCGTGGGGCCGAACCTGCAGTCGCGAATGCGGCGGCATTTTCAGGAGAAAGAGAACACAGAGACCTTGCCGCGTTTGCGGCAAAGAATTTGAGTACCATACGAGCCGGGGAATACGAGTTGCTTACTGCTCACGCGAATGCTATGTGAAAAGGGCAACCACAAAAGTCGAGCTAGAGTGCGCAAATTGCAGCATGAAATTCTCACGAACACCGGCATTCATCAAGCGCCGAAGAACTTACTTTTGTACGACTGAATGCAGGATCCTATTTTATAAAAAACAGCGTCATCCACTCTGGCGTGGCGGGGAAACTTCCGACCGTGGATCTGAATGGTACTCCCTGTGTCGGCGAATACGAAAAAGAGACGAACACAGATGTCAAGGATGTGGAACGGCGCAGAGCAAGGGTGACAAACTTTCAGTCGATCACATAATCCCTTTTCGCTTAGTGATGGAAAATGCGGAAGTAAATCTAGTTTCCCTTTGCCGATCCTGTCATTCGAAAAAAACACAAGCCGAGAGACTTTTTCTTCGCGGAGATGCTCTCGGCTTCAATCAAAGACTTCGCTGCAACGGCTGGAATATGGATCGCGTCGACGCCGCAATCAGATATTGGAGAGGAAAAAAATGAGCGAACCTGAAGACAATGGAAGGAATCCGAACCCGGAACCGGCTGCGGATAATCGGCAACCGTTAGCGGCTCCACTCTGCCCGAATTGTAACGCGGATCCCGTGATGATTCTCGCGCGGATGTTCCAAGCCGGACCATTCCTTCTCTTGCTCGCGTTTTGCTCGGCTTGCCGCCATCCGATTCCGGCCGCGGTTCTAGATGTCACGAAGCCGGCGATTGAGATCCCGAAGACTAGATCTCCGCTGATTATATGACGCTGACCGGCGCGAAGCTCATCACGATCCGACCGAAACCGCCGCAGTGCTACTTCTGCGGTCACGCGAAAGCTCGCTCGGTCTGCATGGTTTGCTTTACGCCGCTCTGCCGCAAGCACACGAAGCAAAAGAATGGGCAAACTTTTTGCAAGGATCATGTGCCGGGATACGGACAACAGCAATGATCGACATCTGCGTCGTGACTACTTTCCAGCGCGAAGAGTTGCTGTATCTTTGTCTTGAAGCAATCCGCACGAATGATCCCAAAGTCTCGATTTGGGTTTTCTCTGATCGTGGAGCGAAGTCCGAGGAGTTGCTCGCGACTTGCGACAAGTTCGAAGCTTCTTTGAGCGTGCGCGGCCAACATGATACTTACGGGAACTCGTGGAATCTGCTTGGCTCGCTCATAGAGATTATGGCGACTACATCTTTCGACTTCATTCACATCATCGAAGATGACACTATCCTGCACCGCGGCTATCTTGCATGGGCGCGCGAGCGTCTTGCGAGCCGGCAATTCGCGTGTGTTTGCGGTCGGATCGGATCTCCGCACATTACCAACTGGTATGAATCACCATGCGCGAGCTGGATAACTGGCGCTTTGGCTGACGCGCTCGCGCATGTCATTCCCGACTATTTCTCGGACGATCGCAAAGAGATGCAGCGCATTCTCGACGAGAAGATCTTCCCGGAATCGAAGTATAAGAAAGGCGGCGCCGAGCAAGACGGATTCTTTCTGCGCTGCATCGAGTATCACGGATGGAAGACTCTCTTTCCGAATAAGCCGCTCGCAACTCATCTCGGATGGTGGGGATACAATTCCCCGCCGCTGCGCGAGAAGCCGACCGGCGCGTTCTCCGATCGTGTCGAAGCTTGCCGCAACATGCTCCGTAACATTCCGAGACGCCGGGAGCTTTTCGGGCACCGAATCACAGATGAAGAAGTCGCGGGGATGAAATGACCGATTATTCCGAAAGATTGCGTGATCCGCGCTGGCAGAAAAGACGATTAGAAATCCTTCAAAGGGACAGTTTCACTTGTACCAGTTGTTCGGATACGGAAATGGAATTGCATGTTCATCATCGCTACTATGACGAAGGAAAAGATCCTTGGGATTATCCCAGCGAAGCTTTGGTTACCTTATGTAAGGATTGCCACGAATACGAGCGCCGCGAATGGAAAAAGAACTTAGACATCTTGGGATGGGTTCTGGCGCGAGCCGGTTTTATTTCTGATGACTTAATCTATCTGGCAGAATTTATCCACAATGGAGATCTAGCCATTTTCGAGATTATGAAAAATCTCCGACAGATACAGGTGCAACCATGATCGAAGCGGAGCGCGTCGCAGTATTGCGGAGTCTCGGTGAGATTGCCGATCCGGTCATCGTCGAGCTCGGCGCCTACCACGGGGAAGACTTTGAAGGTCTGCTCGGAAAAGAAATGCTGCATATCATGGTCGAGCCGGATCTCGCGAACTACGTGCACATCCGGAACAGGGGGAAGCGGCGACTCTATCGGTGCGCGATCGGCGAGAAGTCCGGCTTCAGAACTTTCTACCGATCGGATGGAGATCACGGATCCGGATCACTACTAAAGCCGACCGGACACTTGAAGCACTTTCCGCACGTTCACTTCAACGAGACCGTGACCGTACCGTGCTGCGCTCTCGACGACATATTCTCCGGCGACAAGCTCTCGCGAATTGATCTTCTTTGGGTCGATATTCAGGGAGCAGAAGCCGAGATGATTCGCGGCGGATCCTACGCGCTCTCACGGACGCGCTACTTGTTCATGGAAGCCGAAGAAGTCGAGTTCTATGATGGGCAGGTTCTCCGGCCGGAACTGCTCAAGATGCTGCCGTATTGGGCACTCGTCGAAACTTTCGACTACAACGTCCTACTCCGAAATGAGAAGTTCGCGGCATGATCTCGATTCTCTGTCCAACTCGCAAGCGGCCGGATAAATTCCGCCGCATGGTGGAATCCGTCGTCGAGACGGCAAAGAACGGCGTCGAGATCGTCTATTACGTCGACAGCGATGATCACTCGTACGACGATGTCTTTGATGGAATGTTCCCGATAGCAACGCGCGGCTTTCAAGGAGCGCGCATAACGATGTCGGATATGTGGAACCGGCTCATCCCGCATGCTAACGGCGAGCTCCTGATGAACTCCGACGACGACTGCGTCTTCCGTACTCCCGGATGGAACGAGATGGTCGAGCAAGTCTTCGACAAATGCCCGGACAAGATTCTGCTTTGCTACGGAGACGACGGCGGACCGAACGGAAAGAACTTCGCGACACATCCGATCGTTCACCGGCGCTGGATCGAGACGATCGGCTATTTTGCCGGACCGGGATTCTCGGCCGACTTTGCCGATACATGGCCGCAAGACGTTGCCGACATGATCGGCCGAAAAAAGCTGCTCCCGTTCGTGACAGAGCATCTTCACTATCTCTGGAATAAAGCGCCGGACGATGAAGTCTATCGGGAAACACGCGCTCGGATGGCGCGAGACAACACGCGCTTTCTCTACCTTACGAAAAAAGACGAGCGCAGCCGGGACGCCGCGAAGCTCCGGGCAGTGATGGATCATTCTTGGAAGGTGCAATCGTGATCTCAATTCTTTGTCCGACTCGCAAACGACCGGCGCAGCTCCGCCGGATGATCGAATCCGTTGTCGCGACAGCGAAGAACCAAAACGAATTGCTCTGCTATATCGACGACGATGACGATTCGAGAATTTCCTTCTCTCACGATTTCGGGATGCGAGTGCAGTTCAACGTCGGGCCGCGTCTCGTTTACAGCGATTACTGGAACACTCTGCTTCTTTCGGCGCAAAGCGACATCTTCATGATGTGCGGAGATGATTGCGTATTTCGCACGCCGGGATGGGATACGATTGTCGAGCGAGCTTTTGCGGAATCCACCGATAAGATCTTGCTCGCCTATGGCGACGATACATCTCCGTTCGGAAAGACTTTTGCGACGCATCCATTCATACATCGGCGATGGGTAGAAGTCGTCGGCTATTTCTCTGGTCCTGGCTTCACAGGAGACTTCGCGGATTCCTGGGTCCAAGATGTCGCGGACATGATCGGCCGGAAGAAATTCCTTCCGATCGTCACGGAGCATATGCACTACTACTTGCAAAAGGCGCCGGACGATGAAACCTATCAGGAGACGCGCGCTCGCGTCGCACGTGACAAGATGCCGGAATTGTACGCGGCACGGCTGAAAGAACGCGAAGCCGATGCGCAGAAACTTCGAGACGTACTCGGTACGCCGTGGGTTAAGAATGTCGAAGCTTGAGATCCTGATCGTCACGCTTCCGAGCCGGCATGAATTTCTCGGCCAGCTGCTCGCGATGCTTGAGCCGCAAGTAATCGCACTTGGCGTCCGGAAGTTCGATCAAGTCGACATCCGGATCTCAGCTAGTGACATCGATCTTCCAGTCGGCGATCGCCGCGAAGCGCTACGCCAGCGAGCGACTGGCGAATATATCTGCTTTCTCGATGATGATGATCTCGTCTCGCCGAACTACATCGCGCGGATCATGCCGCTACTCGACGGCATCGATCAGATCGGCTTCGAAGTCGAAGCTTGGAACAACCATGAGAAGATGCTGCCGACTTATCACTCGCTCAGATTTGGCAAGTGGACGAATCCGGTTAACGGCCGCATGGGACTCGAAGGCGCGTACTGCCGGGACATCTCTCATTTGAATCCGATGCGCCGAGAGTTGGCGCTCCGCGCACCGATGGCTGGCGGCTTCGGCGAAGACTGCCGATGGGCGAACGAGCTGCGCGCGCTCGATATAGTGAAGAGCGAGCACTACATCGAAGAAGTCATGTACTACTACCTTTGGCGCGGTGGAAAGAACGATGCACGAGATGCAATCGATCCTTGGCGTCTCGCTTTCATTGAGCGGCTTTATCCGAAGGTGAGCGCGTGATGCAGATTCTCGTAGGAGACACGCGTAGCTTGAAGACGGTCCGTTTTTTAGAAGCGCATCAATGGGGCAGGATGTTTGCCGATCGGGACAAGATCCCGAAGCTCTATCCCTACGAACCATGGGGATTTGACAACGGCGCCTTCGGTGCGTGGACGAGCGGCCAGGAGTTCCCAACTTCGAAATTCTTGCGACGCCTGGAAATTGCGCTCAAAGTTCCGAGTGATCCGCTTGTGGCGGTCTGTCCGGATATTGTCGCCGGCGGCAGGAAATCTCTGGATTTCTCTCTCGCGTGGCTCGATCGTCTTCCGAGACATTGGCCGTGGTATCTCGCAGTACAGGATGAAATGACGCACGAAGACGTCGTCGACGTAGCTCATCTTTTCGCCGGCGTATTCCTGGGCGGTACGGACAAATTCAAATTGACGGCTTACGGATGGGCGCGGCTGGCGCACTTCTGCGACAAGCGATTTCATTACGGCCGAGCTGGAACGCTCCGAAAGCTTCAACACGCGCACGCGGTCGGCGCCGATTCAGTCGATTCAAACTTTCCACTTTGGACGTCGAGACGTCTCGAAGTTTTTAGGGATCACGACGCGGCACTCCGAACCGCAGAACAGGGCAGCTTGCTATGAGCTATTCGCAGAATGACGAAGAAGCCGAGATCCTGAAGATCGTCGGCGCAGATCCCGCCGGCGTCTTCTTGGACATTGGCGCCTATGACGGCATCACGCGCAGCAACACTCTGGCGCTAATAAGGCGCGGCTGGCGGGGCGCACTCGTCGAGCCAAGCATCTACGCCTTCGAGCGGCTTCTCGCGCGTCATGGGGCGAATGGTGCGCTTTGGCTGATACTGGCGCTCGTCGCTCGCGATCGCGGGATCCGGAAGTTTTGGAACTCCAATGGAGATGGGGTCTCGACGACTGAAGAAGATCACTTCGAGAAGTGGAAGAATGCCGCCAGCTTCAATCATCCGGTCTATGTGCCGACGGTGACGATCTCCGAACTCCTGAACGAGTTCGAATTTTTGCGCGAAGCCGATGTCGTCTCGATCGATACCGAAGGGACGAGCGTCGCGATATTCGCGAGCTTCCCTCTTTGGATCTGCCGGCCGCGAGTCTTCTGCGTCGAGAAGGACGGATCGCCGGCAATACTCGAAGGCTATGCTCGCGGATTCGGATACCAGAAAGTTTACGAGAGCGGCGAAAACATAGTGTTTGCGTCGGCATGAAGCCCCATACGTACGAGCGTCTTAGGAGACCGCGGATTCGCGCCGATTGGGAAAAGGAATGGATGCTTCAATTTAGCGATTATCTTCAGGTTTCGGAGAGATTTCGCAAGGTTTTCCAAAGGCATCTTCGGGGAGAATCGTTCTCTCAGATTGCTCAAGATTTGCGCGTAAGTCGCGGAAGGGTTGATCAAATTATCCGCTCTTGCATGTCTCGGATGGAATGGAAGAGCAAGATTGTCTTTTGGCGGAACGCTCCGTGATCAACGGCTTACGGTCCTACACGGAGATCGCGCGAGAACTCGGCTTGACGCCGCGGCAAGTGGAGCATGCGTGCCTCACCGGACTCAAGAAGTTGCGAAGCCGCGAGAATCTGCGATCGCTTTTTCGGGACTTAACCGATTTCGCGCAGTTTGATTTCTTCGAGATGCCGTCTCTGCCGGCAGCAAGTACCAGAGCTTACCGAGACTCCGATGATGCGGCCGGCACAACCATACGACTTCGAGCGGCCGCGAATAGTCCGGATGATGTTTCTCGACCTTAAGCTCACCGCAGATCACGCACGGTTCCGGCTTGAGAATTCCCCTTCGCTGATAGACGCTCGCATATGATCGGCAATTTGCACGTTGCCGAGCTGCTTCCGTAAATTGTGCATATGGCTTTCGATGCAGCCGCATGTAAGCCGCATGACATGAATTGCAATATCCCTGACGGGAGCGAGCCGGAGAACCGCATTTGCAAGTCGGCATAATGACGATATTCCACTGAAAACAATATTCAGTCAAGGGCTTTATTTTCAGTACTATATATGGGATGTTCCACGATTCACAACCGGCCAAATTAGTGCTTTACTTTGTACAGTACATACATTAGGATTATAGACGGTTCCACTCCATACGCAGAGCACGATCAAAGCGCGGAGTAAAAGGAACCGGAGATAAAGCCGATGAAATCAGGACGTACTCTTTCTCAGCTCGCCGCGGAACTCGAACGTCAATCCGAAACAAAGCGCGACTTCAAGGCACCGACGGACAAACTCGAAGTCGTCGAAGTTTCGGGCACTTCGCATCTCAGCACGAAGCCGGAGACGGCGCTCGCGCTGCGAATGAAGACGAACGGTCACGACGAGCAGTTCCGCATCAACGATCTGGCGCACGAGCAGATCGCGCAGCATGTCGGGATCCCGCAGAAGTATTACGATCGGATGCGAGCCGAAGCGCCGGACATGCTCGCGCGAGACGTGAATCAGTGGCTTCGCAAGAATCCGCAGACTCGGCTCGTGCGCACGCTAGACGGCCGCGCTCGCGCGTTTCTCTCGAACCGCTATCGCACAATCGACAACTACGAAGTCGCCGAAGCGATCCTTCCCGTTCTCGTCGATCAGAAAGCCGGCTTGCGCGTCGAGTCATGCGAAGTGACTGAGCGGAGACTCTACCTCAAGGTCATCAATCCGCGGCTCGAAGCGACGATCCAGCACTCCGAGCGCAAAGTCGGCATGATCGTACAGTCCGGCATCTCGATCTCAAACTCGGAAGTCGGCCTACACGCTTTCCGCGTCGATCCGCTGCTCTTCATCTTGGCGTGCTTGAACGGCGCTCGGATCCCGGCGGCGGGGATGCGCAAGTATCACGTTGGCCGACAGACCGCGGACGCCGAATCTGCTTTCGAAGTCTTCGCGGATGACACTCGCAAGGCCGACGATCACGTGCTCATGCTCAAGATGCGCGATCTCGTGAAAGCCGCTTTCGACGAAGTGAAGTTCCGCGAGATGGCGGCGCAGATGTCCGCGACGACCGATCACAAGATCGAGCGCTCGGCCGATGAAGTCGTCGACGGCGTTCAAGAGATGTTCGGTCTGCCGTCGACTCTTCATACCGGCATCTTGAACGAACTCGTCAAGGCCGGCGATCTCAGTCAGTGGGGACTCTCAAACGCGGTGACTGCTCTCGCGAATACGACTGCGGATTATGAAGCGGCGACGCAGCTCGAAGGCGTGGGCGGCGAAATCCTGACGCTCTCTCGCGCGCAGTGGCGCGAACTGGCGGCAGCGTAGTCGGATCCGATCGGCGGCAGCGGCGAGCCGGGAATCGCCGCAACTCTCAGGAGAACAGCCGAATGGAAGACAAAGCAAAAACCGATCGGACGATCTCGATCTACGATCGCATCCGCGGCGGACTTGTCGGGGTCGCAATGTTCACAAAGGCGACGACGATCAAGACTGTTGAGCCGTTCACCGGCCGATCCGTCACGTTCATTGTCGAGACGGCGCTGCAGAATGTCACAGAAGGAAACAACGAGCAGGGCAACACAGTCTTCGTCGAATGCTTGAACGAAGACGGGATTGTCCGGCTCGCACTACCGCCAAGAGTCGCGAACGCCATATTTCGGCAACGCGATTCCCTGGCGGCACG